>NZ_JAUBRB010000028.1:0-92782 GCF_036701585.1 Microcoleus sp. POL10_C6
CTCTCATCCCTTCGATTGTGCTGTGGGGAGATCACTTTTGCTTGAGGGCGATCGTACTCTTTAGTCTAAACTCCAGTCACATACCTCTCAGGAGTTAAAACCTAACACTTACCGTTTTGCTTTTTTGTGGCCTTTTGACTCCGCACCAGTGTTACAACTCTTCTGGAAAGTACATTTGCAGCAAATCTGCCCCGCCCTAACCCAACTGGCCTAACTTCTCCAGAACTTACGTAAAAAGCACCTAAAGTATGATGCGAAACTCGGGCAAAACTCTTACTCTATAAATTCATCGGGCATTAAACCGATACCCACAACCGCCAAGATTTATTGCCAAAAATTAAATCTTTCCGGCGAAAACTTGCTATTTACTGAATAAGACTTTAAAATCCAGCTATGTAAATCAAACTCTCAATGAGCAGCCCTGCAAGCACAAACCCGAAAGGGGTCGCAAGTGCCAAAAAGCAGCAAAAGCTACCTTTTTTAAGTCTTTCAACAGCAAAGCATTGGCAGAAAAACCCAGGGATCGACGGTTGGCATCTTGGAACGAATGCTTTGCTCGCAATACTACAAATGTATCAAAACTTGTCAGCCAAATTTAGCCCTAACAGATGCCTAGCTGTAACTCTTGCTGCGTAAGGTTTCAGTTTGTAATTAGGCTGGTTTTATTGTCTTTAACTACTTGAGGATTCGATCGCATGGTTTCGATTTCTACAACTCAATCCGATGTGCTGCCTTTGTCTTCGCCAACCGTAACTGCTGCAACCCAAAGCAGTGCGGCTGCCGCAACTGGGGTGTGCGTGACGGTTCACGGTCACTTTTACCAGCCGCCCCGGGAAAACCCTTACCTGGACGCGATCGAACGCCAAGCCAGCGCCTCTCCAGCCCACGACTGGAACGAACGCATTGACATCGAGTGCTACCGCCCGAACGCCTTTGCCCGCATACTCAACGATCGCGGCGAAGTCGCGGGGATCGTCAACAACTACGAGTATATGAGCTTCAACATCGGGCCGACCCTGATGAGCTGGCTCGAACGCTACGACGCGGAAGTCTACCAGCGGATTCTGGAAGCCGATCGCAAAAGCTGTCAGCGCCTCAACGGTCACGGCAACGCGATCGCCCAAGTATACAATCACATCATCATGCCGCTGGCTAACGAGCGAGACAAATACACCCAAATTCGCTGGGGGATCGCAGATTTTCGCTCCCGATTCAATCGCGATCCCGAAGGAATGTGGCTCGCCGAAACCGCCGTAGACTACGCCACCCTCGAAGTTTTAGTCGCTGAAGGCATCCGCTTCATTGTCTTAGCCCCCTCCCAAGCCGAACGCTGCCGCCCGCTAATCGGGCAAAACCACGAAGGAGAACCAGCGGAAAATTCCGAATGGCACGAAGTCGGCGGCGGTCAAATCGATCCGACTCGCCCGTACCGCTGTTATTTGAAGCCAGAAATGCGGTTGATGGCTGACCACCAACTCTCGCCGCTGAGCACTCACTATTTTGGCCGCCAGCACTCCCAAAATTCTGCAGCCCCACCTGCCAACACTCCCTACATTGATATCTTTTTTTACGACGGCCCGATCTCGCGAGATATGGGCTTCAATGACGTTCTCAGCAGCAGCCACCACTTGGCAGGGCGCTTGGGTCAAGCAGTACGGGGAGACCACCGACCGGCTCAATTAATCTGCGTGGCGACGGACGGCGAAACTTTCGGCCACCACAAAAACAGTACAGAAAAATGCCTCGCTTACGCCTTCACAGAAGAGTTTCCCCGCCGCGGCTGGACGGTGACGAATTTTGCTCATTATTTAAGTCAAAATCCGAGCGCTTGGGAAGTGGAACTCAAACCCGTGACGGCCTGGAGTTGCTCTCACGGGGTCGATCGCTGGCAAGATGATTGTGGCTGCGGTGGTGGCGGCGGGTGGCACCTCAAATGGCGCCGCCCTCTGCGAGATACTCTCAATTGGCTGCGCGATCGACTGATTCCGATTTACGAAGAAGCGGGGCGCAAGCTGTTGAGCGATCCCTGGAAAGCCAGAGATGAATATATTGAGGTCATCCGGGATCGATCGCCCGCTAACGTTGACAGTTTCCTTCAACGCCATCAAGTGCGCCCCCTCGATGCCTCCGAACAGGTGGACGCCCTGCGACTGCTGGAAATGCAGCGCCACACCCTGTTAATGTTCACTAGCTGCGGCTGGTTTTTTGAAGAAATCTCGCGGCCAGAAGGCGTGCAAATTCTGCGCTACGCGGCCCGGGCGCTGGAATTGGCGGGCGAAGTTACCGGCGTCCAGCTAGAAAAGGATTTTGTCGCTCAACTAGCCCTCGTACCCAGCAACGTTGACTATTTCCAAACAGGGGCCGAAGTTTACCGCAAACTTGTGGTGACAGCCCAAATTAGTCTCAGACAAGTGGCCGCCCACTACGCGATTAGTTCTCTGTTTGCCAAATATCCCCGGGAACAGCGAGTTTACTGCTATCAGGCCCAGCAGGAAGACTTCCAAATTCAGCGCATGGGCTCGATGACTCTGGCTGTGGGTCAATTGCAGTTAACCTCGGAAATTACGCGGGAAACAGAGATTTTTGTGTTTGCTGCGTTGCACCTCGGCGGCTGGGACTTCCACTGCTGCATTCAGCCTTTTGGCAGCCGCCGGTCTTACACTATGCTCAAAGAGCGGTTGTTTGGAGTTATGCAAGAAGCTTCGGCGGCCCACGCGATTCTGGAAATGGTGCGCCTGTTTGGGGATCAGTCCTTTAGCTTGCGGGATTTATTTGCTGAGGAACGCCACCGGATTGTGCAGTTGCTGAGTCAGGAAAATTTGACTCGGTTGGATCAGCTTTACACTCAGGTTTACCGCGAAAATTACGGGGTGATGATGGCGTTCCACCGAGACGAGTTGCCGGTGCCGGTAGAGTTGCAGGTGGCTGCTGAGGTGGCTTTGGGACACCGCTGTTTGACGGCGGCTAAGGCGCTGGAAGTGGAAACGGAGGATGTGGAACCGCTGCTGGCAGAAATTGAGGCGATCGCCACTGAAAGCGGCCATCTCCGCTGTCGGTTGAACGTTCCCGAAGTCAAGGAAATTTTGGAAAAGATGGTTTGGCGATCGCTAGACGCGCTGCTGCAAGCAGGATCGGGTGTGGATGAGCGCTCGCCTGTCAAGTTGGAAGCTGATATCCGCACGATCGAGCGTTTGATTGCGGTGGGCGATCGGCTGAGTTTAGGCTTGTGTTTGGACAAATCGCAGGAACTGTATTTCGATTCTCTGTACAGCCAAATTGTGCCTCTGTGCTTGGGCTGGCTGCAACGGCAAGATGCCTCGGCGGACGAAACTGCGGTGGCTGCTGTTGCCTTGGAGATTGCACGTTCAGGCGGCGGCTGGGAGTTGTCTTCGATCCGGCAGTTGCTGGAGTTGGGTCAAACCTTGGCTGTTGATGTTGAGTGTTGGTTAAATCAGTTAAGTAAATAGTTTTCTGATTAGCCTGCATCTATTCCTGCCCTTGAGAATCCGCCCGATCGAGCTTGAAATGCCGATCGGGCCTGCGGTTTCAACCGAGAATAGATCGGCCTGGATGCCTCCATGCCGATCTTGGCTGGCGATCGAAGCACCGACAGAGAACCGCCAATTTTGTTTAAGTTTTCGCTCTACTTATGTGGGAAGATAAAAAGACTGTCCCCAAAGCGTACAGGTGTTCTGCACTTGCGCGCTTTGTAGAGTTTGGAAGAAAGAACACTAAGTTTAAATTTATGAAAGTTGGCGATCGCGTTTGCATTAAAAACTCTGTTGTTGTCTACCACCATCCTGAAAATCGCAGTCAACCATTTGATATTAAGGGTATGGAAGGCGAAGTCGTGGCGATCGTTCAGGAATGGCACGGCAGACCTGTAAGTGCCAATTGGCCGGTTCTAGTTCAGTTTGACAAAAAATTTAAAGCTCATTTCAAAGAAGATGAGGTTGAATTGATCTCTTCTGAAGTCTAGCTGTTTGATCCCCGACTTCTTAAAGAAGTCGGGATCTTGGGGTTCGGTTGTTTAAAGTGGGATTAAGTTAATATTCGTAATTTATTTAATCCTTAATTTTTCGACCCTCTGCGGCTGAACCAACCTAAAATATTCCAATCTCCCTGCATTTTCTGCAATTCCTGCTGATGCTGCTTGGCTGTAGCGTAATACCACTGGCAGTGAAGTTCTAGTTCTTGACGGTACTTAATTTCGTCGTAAAACTCGCGGACAATTTGGTGTCTCTGAAAAATTTCGGCCGCGGGAGTCGGTTCTGGGGCAATGTTTTGCAACTCGTGGGGCAGCATGATTGTTTGGGGGCGACGGTGGCTAATATTGGCTGTATTGACTTTAAGCTAGCACACTGAATCAATTTTGGATTTGGGAAGTGACTTAACAGTTGAGACTACTTAAATTCTTCCATCCAAAACCCCAAATTTAAAATTCTGTTAAAGCCATCCCCGCAGCCGATAAACGATTAAGCCGATGTATTCTTTCAAAGCTTTAGTTGACTGGTTTAACTGATAGGTATCCGGCAATAAATCCAAGGCGACTGCTTGCCAATTGCTTTGGGATGCTGCGATATCCTGCTGCGTGATTTGAAAGTCTGTTGGTGCCGCAATTGCTTTTATTCCCTGACGCTGGAAAATTAAGAGCGATCGAGTCATGTGCATAGCCGATGTCACTAGCAAAACCGGCCCTTTTATAGCTTTAACATCTAAAATTTTCCGCACGTTGACGGCATTTTGATAAGTGTTGTGTGAATCGGGGTCTTGCAGAATTGCTGATGCCGGTACACCCATTGTTTGGGCAATTTCTGCCATGTCTGCCGATTCGGGAGACCCGCCGCCTTTCCAATCTACTCTACCGCCGCTGAGAATTAGCAAAGGAGCTTTGCCTTGCTTGTAAAGTCGGGAACCGTAGATTATTCGATCGCCCGCTTCCGCTAATTCTACCCAAGGACGGGGAGGTAAAGCTGCTTTGACACCGCCACCCAAGACGATAATCGCTTCAGCTTGGGGGAGTTCGGCGGTTGGTAAGTTTTGCCATTCGAGCGATCGAACTAATGATTTTGAAACCCAACCGCTACTTCCGAGCAGTAAAATAATTAGAGCCACAGCAATTGGCGCCGCCGCCCATTTGGGACGCTTCCAAAGTGTGATTAAAGCCGCCATCATTAACAGGCAACTTAACCCCAAAGGATAAATAAACAGTGGCAGGAGTTTCGAGAGAAATACAAACATTAAGCAAGTAATTCAAATTGCTCGTTAGTGGAAATGGGGAATGGGTAATCGGTAATTAGTAATTTAGCTGGCGAGAGTTGTTAACTTTTAGTATTGAGTTAGGAATTTTGAACTCTTTAACTTAAAACCGCGCAGCGTTACGAGGCAGGAAGCAATCTCCATACTCAAAACTATTAGAAGTGCTAGCGACGATCCTCTGGCCCAGATAACCAGCCAAACAATGTAGCAGCATCAGCCCTAGAGGTTTTGCTATATTTATGGCCGTCCCTTTGCACTACTTCTTTATTGAGGATAGCATCCGAGGTTTTGTCCTGGGAATTCATATTCGGGTTGAGTAGTAATTCGTTGTGCCACCAAGCGACAATTAAACCTGCTGCCACGCCGCCGAGGACACCAAGACCGAGACTCAGGAGCAGCTTACATCCTACTAAGCGAAACCCAACGGTAAACAACACAAACCATATCAGCGCGGGGCTAAACCCCTTGGAGTCTCCGGTAAATTTTGGCATAAGCTGCAAGTTTTGTTTGTAATAACACAGAAAGATATTTACAATATTAGCAGACAATCAAATTGCCAAGGGCGATCGAGCTGCAACTACTCCCCACAAATCTCGTTTAATTGTACCTCTAAGTCTGGGGCGGTATTTACAATTTTTACAGAAATTTGCTCTAATTCTGTAAAAGGTTCAAAAGCTGCTTGCTGCGAACTCAATAGTTCGGCTGTCGCGTCGGCAATATCGCCCCTGCGCTGTTGCAGTCGTTCTCGCAATACTTCAATTGGTGCGGTGCAGTAAATAATTTGCAGGGGCAAGCCGTGGGATTGAGCCTGATTAATCGCATCGGTTCTCAAGTTTTGGCGATCGAACTTTGCATCTAAAATCACATCCCAACCTCGGTCAGCCAAAATTATCCCCAACTCTAACAATCTACCATAAGTCTGCGCGGTCATTTCATCCGAGTACAAATCTTGTCCGCCGCGTTCATTTAAAGAAATCCCGCCTAAATGTTTGCGAACAGCATCCGAACGAATATGAATTGCCCCAGTGCGGCGAGCCAAATATCGAGCCGCTGTACTCTTGCCAGAACCAGACAAACCGGACATCAAAGTTAACTTTCCCCGGTGCGATTGTGTGTATTGCCAAGCCAGTTTATAGTAATGAGCTGCTGTCTGTGAAAGCTCTGCTTTTTGGTCAGTTGAAATAGCCGGATCGTCCAACATTAACGAAGTTACTTTCGCTCTAACATAAGCTTGACGGCTCAAATACAGAGGTAACAGTTGCAGTCCTTCCCAATCCCCTGTTTGTTCGATGTAAGTATTCAGAAAAGCATTACCCAAGTCTCTGCGTCCGCGCGATTCCAAATCCATTACTGTAAAAGCCACATCGTACATCACATCAACAAAGCGAAAAGGTTCGTTAAATTCTATGCAGTCGAATAGCAATATTTTATCTTGCCACAATGCTAGATTCCGCAAGTGTAAATCTCCGTGACACTCGCGAATTTTATTATTGGCAATCCGCAGGTTAAATAACTCTTGATTTTCCGCAAAAAACGCATCAGTATAATCTTTGGTTTCCTGAAATTGGGCTTGACTCTGCGGCCCGCCGATATATTTTTGCGAAGTCAGGTAATTGTTGTCTATTGCTGTACGAATCTGACTAACTTCGCCAAATGTGCGAATGTAGCTATTACTAATTGCCGTGCTGTGAAACTTGGCAACTTCCCGCCCTAAGTCTGCCATAATTTGCTCGGTCAACAGTCCGCGTTCCAACAAACTAAGCAACAGCGAATCTTGAGGAAACTCCCGCATTTTCAGTGCGTATTCTACAGCAACTTCAGCCGGAGTTATAGCAGGTAAGTTGCTGCCCAATTGAAACGAATCCCCAATTTGAACAATTGGCAAAACTTCTAGATAAATTTCCGGTGCAGTGCGTCGGTTCAGCAGCAATTCTTCCTTGCAGAAATGGTGCCTTTTCTGCAAGGAAGAATAGTCCAAAAAGCCAAAGTTGACTGGTTTCTTGATTTTGTAAGTATAATCTCCTGTCAGCAGGACAAAGGAAGCGTGAGTCTGAATTAGCTGCACTGGTTCTGTCACCCCGTGCGGATAAAAACCGGGCTGCAACATTTGCTGAATCAGAGGTGGGAGACAAGTCATAGCGATTTTAGATTTTGGATTTTAGATTTTAGATTGGGGATTTTGGATTTTGAATTTTAGATTTTAAGTTGGGGACTTTAGATTGGGAGTGGGGATGTTGACTTTAATCCGATTTATTATAGAGTTGATAGTTAGTGTAAAAAAAAAGCAGCGATGACAGAAAATAATCAAGATTCCCGTTCGGTGGATGTGTTTGGGGTAGGCAATGCCCTGGTAGACATTCTAGCATTGGTGGAAGATGAATTTGTACTCGGCCACGGGCTGAATCGCGGCGGGATGACGCTGATGAATTCGGAAACGCAGGGGGGGATTTTGCACGATTTAGAGCACAATTCGCTGCAAATGCGATCGGGGGGTTCGGCGGCAAATACGATGATTGGTTTGGCTCAGAGCGGCGGTAAAGCGTATTATTCGGGGAAGGTTGCTAAGGATACTAACGGAGAATTTTACCGACAAGATTTGCTGGCGGCGGGGATTGATTTTAACGTGCATCCTGCTGCTGAGTCGAACGGGCCTACGGGTACTTGTGTAGTGCTGACTACGCCGGATGCGGAACGCACGATGTGTACTAATTTGGGTGTTTCTACTACTCTGGCGGCGACTGATATTGATGTCGATCGCCTGAGTCACTGCAAGTACAGTTATGTTGAGGGCTATCTTTGGGATGCTCCCGATCCGAGAAAGGCTAGCATTGAGACGATGGAACAGTCTAAGCGTCTGGGTGTGAAGGTGGCTTTTACTTTTTCGGATGGCTTTTTAGTCGATCGATTTGCTGATGATTTTCACAAGGTGGTTTCGGAATATTGCGATGTAATTTTTTGCAATTCTGATGAAGTTCGGAGCTTTTTTAAGGAGGAATCTTTGTCAGAGTGCGCTCGGAAAATGACCGAGATTTCGGATTTGGCTTTTATCACTAATGGGGATAAAGGCTGCATGGTGGTGGAGAACAAACAGATTGTTGATGTGGCTGGATTTCCGGTAAAGGCGATCGATACTGTGGGTGCTGGCGATGCTTTTGCGGGCGGTGTTTTGTTTGGAATTACTAATGGTTTGAGTTCTACACAAGCGGCTCGTTGGGGCAATTATTTGGCTTCTAGGGTGGTGCAGATTCACGGGCCGCGTCTGGAGGGTTCTCAGGCTCATCTTTTGAGTGAGGTGATTTCTGGTTAGGAATTGAAATGGGCGATCGCACTTTTTGGATTAAGGGCGATCGCACTTTTGAACAGCAGATGCACGCGGATGGACGCGGATGAGGGAAAGGGCGATTAAGCTTTTGGAATGTCTAACAGGTGAGGTATCTGATTATTCAAGAAATTGTTGGAATCACGAAGTTTTCCTGAAGCTTCAAATCAGCCATAGTGAAAGTGCCATTCAGCACAGCCAGATATTCATTAGTTCCCTTAACCTTCAGTGCAGTCCGCGCGCCACCGTTGTTAAATGACTCCAAATCAATCATATTGGCTTTCAATTCACCTGCTAACCCAATCTTATCAACACCACCAAAGCCAATAAAGCTATTTCCAAAATCGGTAATGATATCAGCATCACCTATGCTAGAAGCAGTATCGCCTCGTGAAAATACAAAGGTGTCGCTCCCAAAACCGCCTGTCAGCGTATCTTTATTTTTGCCACCAATCAGAGTGTCATCGCCCCTATCACCTGAAAGGAAGTCGTTACCTTCACCACCAAAAAGGATATCATTATCTTTTCCTGCATAGATGGTATCGTTCCCTTGATCACCGTAAAGGGTATCGTTTCCTGTAGTGCTGTAAATGGCATCGTTTCCTGCGTCCGCTAGAATATAATCGTTACTGAATTCACCAATCACGTAGTCATTTTTAGGCGTTTCGTAAGATATAAAGTCATTTTCACCTGACGTTTTTGCATTCCTGACTTTAAGTTGAATTGGCTCGTTAGGTTTTTTAACAGAAAGAACCCCTTCATGTGCCAATCCATTCTTTGCATCTTCAGAATTATAAATTAAGGTATTCTGCCTTGCGTTAAAGGTTTGGCTGTTGAGGATGCGGTTTCCTATTTCGCCTTTTTCCTTGATTAACTCCGTAAATGTTTTAATAACTGCAAAATGCTCTTCACCAGAATCTATGATATTACCAAAATCCATTTGGAACGAATTTAGTGATCCCGCAGCAAGGCGTTGATTTCCTCCAAGACTTTTCGCACCAACAAAGGCTAGGGAATTACGGGCGATATCCTGGAAGAATTCTGGGCGGTCTACTTTTGCTGTTCTTCCATCTAAATCGTAGCTTGCTGTGTAACCTGAATACACATCTATATTCAATTGTGAAGGAGGATCGAGCGCTATTATCGTGTTAATTCCAGTTGCATTGGGTATGACACTTTCACCTTTTCTATTAGTGCCTAATGTATAAATCCTTCCCATTTCACTACTGACGAGTGAGCCAAGGCTATGGCCTACTATTTTTAGATTTTCACGAGCTGCTTTACCATCAATTCCATACTCTTGTTCTAGCTTTTTAACGGCCCATTCAGCAACAGGGCTTGCCCACTTAGCTGCAAAGTAGTTGCCTAAGCGAGCGGTAGCATATGTAGAGTTTCCATTGTCCTTTGGCAATCCACCATTGCTAGAAGCATCACTCCAGTCTAGTAACAAAACTCGATCGTTAGGTTTTGCATCTTTAAGTGCTGTTTCTAAATCTGGAAACCTGTCAGATGTATCATTCCATCCATGAATCAGTACCCAAGTATTTTCTGGTTTAGGTGATTCGCTAAGTTGCCTAATCTCTACTTTTCGTGTCTTTTTTTCTGGGTCATTTTTAATTCCTTCCTGCCAGAATCCATATTTAAAATCATCGAGCTTGTCAAGTTCGCGAATACTTGTATTGAAGCCAGATAAATCTGAACCCAATTGAACAGCCAAGGGGGCGGTATCATTGATAGCAATTAAATTTTTTATACCATTTTTTAAAATCTTATCCGTGTCTGAGTCAACAAAATCAGCCGTGACTGTGTTTGGTAGCTTTTCCTGAAAGGGAGTTACAACCGTCGGGGGTGTCGGAGTTGGAGTTACAACCGTCGGAGGTGTCGGAGGTGGAGTTACAACCGTCGGGGGAGTTGGAGTTGGGGGAGTTGGAGTTGGGGGAGTTGGTGTTGGAGGAGTTGGTGTTGGAGGAGTTGGTGTTGGAGGAGTTGGTGTTGGAGGAGTTGGTGTTGGGGGAGTTGGTGTCGGGGGAGTTGGAGTTAGAGTCGCAGATGGGATAGACCCTGCACCAAGAATGTAATCATCAATGTTAATATCTGCAAACTTAATATCTGTAAGATCTTCTCTATACTCAAGACCTGTAATTTTTTTA
Organism: Microcoleus sp. POL10_C6; assembly: GCF_036701585.1. Taxonomy (NCBI): domain Bacteria; kingdom Bacillati; phylum Cyanobacteriota; class Cyanophyceae; order Oscillatoriales; family Microcoleaceae; genus Microcoleus; species Microcoleus sp. POL10_C6. The sequence goes on from NZ_JAUBRB010000028.1 coordinate 10,729, forward strand.
TCGAAAGTCCCTTTTCCAGTTGTGGGATTGATAATGATACGCTCATCGAGTGTGAAACCAACAAGAGTGCTTCCCTCAAAGGACAATCCCCTCAAATCACCAAATCCAGTCTCACCAATCAGAGTGGATTCACCTGTTAAGGACACAGAGAACAAAACGCCTAATTCAGCAAACAAAAATCGGTTATTAACAGGATCAAATACTAGGTCTGTAGGTGTAGTTGCAGGCCCAAAAAAGGTGTTGAAGTTGGTGATTGATGATGCAACTCCAGTCTGAGGGTTAATGGTGTATAATCCTGGAGAGTCACTAGCTCCGTAAAGTGTGCGATCGGGCGAAAATTCCAGAGAGGTCATCGTCGCGTCAGAAGGCAAATTACCAATTAATGAGGATGAGCCTGAGCCTGGATCGAGGCTGTATAACTGGCTACCAACTGAATCTTGCTTAATACTCAAAATTTTATTGTCATTAGAGAAAGCAATATCATTAAAAGATCGTAATTTAGTTTCTGGATCGGCAAAAGTTCCTATCGGCACAAATCTTCCTAATGGATCAACTGTTCCTGCTCGTCCGTTTACCGTAACAACTAGGGATGATGCAGTTCCTAACGAGTTAGTTATGATGGTATAGTCTCCTGTCTCGTTCGCATTCAAGCTAGTAGCTCTGATCGCGTAATTGACACCAGGAACTACTGTAAATTTTAACTGTGAATTCTTACTACCGAGAATATAGTTATTATTCTCGGCAATTACTTCACCTGTTGAAGCATTTACCAATTGTAGGTAAGCGTCAAAAGCTGTTGCGCCGAGGTTAACTTGAACTTGCTGCCAATTGGAAACCCCTGTCAAGGTATAGTCATCGGAGAAGTTACCCAATCTTTTGGGGTTATTAGTATCAGTGCTACTCAAACTCTCATCAATGAATTGCCCTAAGCTAATATTCGTCATAATCCCATCTCCTCAAAAATATAGTTACCTCAAAACCAGCAAAGCCCGCCTAGCAAGCCTTCCTAGATATCTATCAGGGCCTTCATCTGCTTTTTATGCAGTTCGCCCTATTCTTGTAATAAAACTTTACATCGCTCCCAACAGCTGATCGGCCGTATCCCCGATCGCCCGCCAGATGCACCGTCAAACGTAGCTGACAGCCAAACACATCATTTCACAATACTCCAAAATCCTGAATCTTTATCGGCTAAACGGCTCACAATTTGGCTCAACATAAAAGGCTCATTTGGCTCACCCAATCATGTAACATTATTTACTAAGGCAGAGTTTCCGTAGAGGAGTAGCAATGGCAGGCTTGCTCAGAGCATCCGAAGAAGGGCTAAAAATCATTGACATGGTAAGACGCAATCTCGGATGGAATAAAAGTGAGGATACCTGGTGTAAAGCCGCTCTAACTTCAAAAGCCACTTTAAGGAGGTTTTGGGCGTAAAACCGAATTCGACGCGAAACATTTATCGATATTTGCAAAGCTGTAGGAATCAATAACTGGGAAGATATTATCGAGCGCAATGATATCAAACAAACAGAATTACTTTTAGCCGCCGCGATCGCAGATATCCCCCAAGACAACCAAAACGATCGCACTTTCCCCCTCCCCGACAACTTACCCCCCGTCAGAAATTGGGTACAGCGCACCAAAGAAATCGACATCTTAAAAACTACTATTATTAACTCAGACATCACCGCCATCTCAATTGTCGGATTACCGGGAATCGGCAAAACCACCCTCATCAGCCAACTAATTCGCCAACTCCACACAGAAAAAACCCCCTTCACCTGCGCCGCTTGGCAATCCTTGCAATCGGCAACAGACAAAGCACCCCCCTGCGATCGCACAATTGACTCGCTGCTATTCACCCTCTCCAACGGCGACATTACCGCAGCCGTCACTGCTCAAGATGACTCTTTCAAAAAAACCGAAAATCTGCTCAAAATCCTCAGAGAAAAACCTTGCTTGCTCGTTTTCGATCGCGCCGACACACTTTTGAAAGCTGGAGAGGCAAAAGCGGCTGGTTATTTCGCAGAGGATTGTGCAGAATATGCTTGGTTATTCAAACAACTATTAGAAACAGAACATCAAAGCAAAATTATTTTCACCAGTCGCGAAAGCTTAGCCGAATTGCCGTCAACAGTCACCCGCGAAATCCAGCTAAACGGATTGGATCGAGATAGCGCAATTTCCCTGTTGCAATCTTTTAATCTGACTGCAAACCCAGAAGAATTAGCCGAAATGGGCGATCGCTATTCTGGACATCCCAAAGCCTTACAACTCGTCGCAGCCTTGATTCGAGACGATACCGAGTTTCAGGGAAATGTCGGGATTTTTCTGCACCCGAGAGACTGGTTGCTGATTCGAGATATTGAAAGAGCGATCGATGAAATGATAGCACGTCTGGGCGACGGCGAGCAAACTTGTCTCAGCCGAATTTCTGTCTATCAAACCTCAGAATATCCCCTATCTTTTGCGGGAATTAGCGCTCAAATGCCAGAAGTTAGCAAGTATGAACTCCAAGAAAATATTATTCAGGGACTCAAACGCCGACAATTGCTATATTACGATCACCACCTCAAATCCTATCAGTTGCATCCGCTAGTTCGAGAAAAGGGCGAGTACCTGCTAAATCAAAACGCTGAAAATCTCCGTACCGCCCACAGCGAAGCCTATAACTATTATATCAGCATTCCGATCAAACCGGAATCGGAATGGCAAGAAATCGAGGATATTAAGCCCCTAATCAGAGCGCACTATCATGCTTCTCAAGCAGGAGATTTAGATGCAGCAAATGCGATTATTTCTGAAGTTTGTGAGTATTTGCGACAGTGGAATTGTGCAGAGTTGGTGTGTGGAAATATAGAGTTGCCGTTGTTAACAGAGGTTAAAAACATTAGCCTTTCAGGGGCGGGCAAGATGCCCACCCCACAAGAAAATTAAACTCTTGTGGAACGGGCATCTTGCCCGTTTCCATAGTCCGCGAAGGCGGACTTTGTTTGTGTAGACGCGGTTTCAGCCGCCGATTTTAGGGACTTCAACCACTAGAATAAATCCCTCTTTCTTGCAGTTGCTGCATAAAAAACTCTTCCAAAGTAGGCTTAGCCAAATTCATCCCAATTAGCTGCCCTCCCGTACCGCTCAGACTAGAAAGAAACTCCTTCGGATCGCCCTGCAAATGACCGTACCACAAATCATTATCAACTTCCATATCCGGTATCCATTTTTTCAGGATATTCAAGTGGCCGCCCCTACCTTCAACCCGGTAAGTTTCAGTATTACCGAGAATTTCGTCGATCGCACCAATGCAGATTAACTCACCCTTCGCCAAAATTGCCACTCGATCGCAAATCTTCTCCACATCAGACAATATATGCGAATTAAAAAAAATTGTTTTTCCTTGATTTTTCAGCGATAAAATTATCTCCCGCATCTGATAGCGTCCCATCGGATCTAAACCAGACATCGGCTCATCCAAAAATACCACATCTGGATTGTTAATCAAAGCTTGAGCCATGCCGATCCGTTGCAGCATTCCCTTAGAATACTGGCGCAACTGTTTTTTAATTGCTGCCGATTGAGATAGCCCAACTAAGTCTAGCAAATTCGGAATTCGCTGCCGCTGAATCGAGGGGGGAATTTCAAACAAGCCAGCCGCAAATTGCAAGAATTCCCAGCCCGTGAGATAATCGTAAAAATAGGGATTTTCTGGCAAATAGCCGACTCGCTGCTTCACAGCGCGATCGCCCAAAGGCCTCCCCAACAGCAGCGCCCGCCCAGAAGTGGGGCGCACTATACCCAGCAAAGTTTTCAGCAGCGTAGTTTTCCCCGCTCCATTTTGCCCTAACAACCCGAAAGTTTCCCCCTCAGAGACAGTCAGAGTGCAATTTTTGAGCGATTCAATTTTTTCATTCATCCAGAAGCCGGTACGGTAGAACTTCCCCAGATTAAATGTTTCCACCACAGGGGTAGCTCCGTGCATCTCGGTGTGATTTGGCGCGTCTATAAGAGGTTCCATTTTCGTAAGCGAAATAAGTAGCACCTGATTATATTCTATGGCATAAGTTCAGTAATAATCGCTCTTTTTAATGTTAAGCTAATATTAGCTGTACTGAAAATATTCGGAATATGGATCGTTCAAAAATTATTGCTATTATCACTGGGGTGATTTCTATAATTTTAGCAGTGGCCTACCTGCTGCTCGTCACCCTCCTCGACTTCCGAGGCGAAATGCTGCCCGCACCTCAAAGTCAGTTGCCAGTCTCCATGCCAATTCAGCAATTAGCTAATGCTAATCTGACTTTCCGAGTACATTAGTTATTGGTTATTGGTTATTAATCATTGCAATAATAACTAACAACTAACAACCAACAACTGCCAGCTAACAACTAACTAATACACATGAATTGCTTTCATCATGTGATATGCAACTAGCAACTGCGTCAAAGCTAGCGGGTAACTTTGCAAAACTTCGCCAGTTGTGCCGATAAGTTTGCCAATTTCCGGGTTGCCTTGGGCGGAGCAAAATCCTCGCAGGTGTGGCAACTCGCTACACAACATCATTTCCAGTTCGTTTACTTGCTCGCTGGTAGCGTGCGAGTCTACTTCCAAAACGTCAACTGGTTTGCCCATATCCCGATCGAGTCCCAAGCGAATTGCAGGTTTAAAACTCTCGCTGCCTCGACCTAAAATCTCAGTAAAATCAGGGTGAGGAATTGTCGGTCTGAGCACTAAACGGACGCTCAAATTTGATTCATTATCCGCTTCTGGCGGGTAAAAACTAACTACAACGTCGGCCGATTTGCGCTGAGGACGAATGAAGTCTTCAGAGTCCGGTTCCCGTTTTTTTATTTCTGCAAGCACCTGTTCTTCAGTATAACCGCGCTTCATAATATCGCGCTTAACTTTCCACTGAGTTCGCAACTCTTCGGGAGGAGCAAGATACACTTTTACGTCGTAAGAATCGCGGATTGTTCGGGTTGCGTAACCGAGCAAACCTTCAACTATGACAAATTTGCTGGGCTTGATGTATTCCGGTGGGTCGAATGTACCTGTGGTGTGATTGTAGATGGGTTTGAGAATTGCTTGTCCGGTACGCAGCAGACTGAGGTGCTGCTGCATGATGTCGAGGTAATTGCAGTCGGGATGCAATGCTGTGATTCCGATTTCGGCCCGCTGCTTTCTGTCGTAGCGATGATAGTCGTCAGTGCAAATCACAGTGACATTTTCTGGCCCCAATACTTGGGCAATTCCCCGCGTCAGGGTGGTTTTGCCCGCTGCGCTGTCTCCGACAATACCGAGAATAATTGGTCGATCGCTCATTGTTTTTACCCGGACGCACAATAGCAAATTTTGTTGTCAATCTTAAATCTTATCAAAGTTGTGTTCGATCCGATCGCTCGGTTTGACTTGAGCCCCCGGAGTCTCCCCAATGTGTAAAAATATTGTTATATTTCTTAATATAATGCGGCACGGGAGACTCAGGGAACATCTGATTAAAAAATCACGCCCATTTCTCAACCGCCCAGGAGCTCGATCCTACTTTTGAATCCAGCTCCGCGTCAAAATTTCGGGAAAATTCCCCCTGCAAAGTGTCCGGGTAGTCTCCTTTGTCTTTTGTAGTGCAAATTGCAGCGGTGGGGTTCGTGGGATATTTTTGGTTTCAAAACTTGCCAGCAAGTAGTGAATCAATTTGCCAGTCAATCAATCGATGCTGAGGCTGATCGAATTTATCCGCAATATGAAATTTTAGCCCCAGCTTTCGCTGTTTTGACAAATTAGTATAATAAATTTGAGTTGAGGAGGCAATCATGCCCTCACAAACCTGTTTTTTTTCCTCTTGCTTGCCTTCGGCAATGCGTCTTTCCGTGAAAAAACAATAGGTTTGGACGCACCTGTGCGTAATTTATAAATTTAAACAAATTTTAAGTTTAACTAAGCCCGTAGCAAGCCCATGAATCAACCATCTTCAGAAAAATTAAGGGGCAGTATTTTAATTGTGGACGACAGTCTTAACAATTTATTGTTAATGGAGCTGATCTTATCCAGGAAAGGCTATAAAGTAGAAGCTGCATCTAGCGGTCAACAGGCACTCGATGCTGTGGATTTGGCTCAGCCTGACTTGATTTTGCTCGATATTATGATGCCCGATATGGATGGCTATGAAGTTTGCAGTCGCTTGAAAGCTACCGCTAGCACTCGTGGCATTCCCATTATTTTTCTGACTGCTGTGGTAGAAGCTTCTGAGAAGGTGAAAGCCTTTAAGGCTGGCGGGGCGGACTACATTACTAAACCTTTTCAAACCGTAGAAGTGGTAGCTAGGGTAGAAAATCAATTGCGGCTGCGGGAACTAGAGTTGCAACTGAGGGATAAAAATCTGATGTTGCAGCAGGAAATCGCCTATCGGGAACAGGCAGAAATGGAAACGCGGTTGCTGTTGGAAACAACCCAGTCTCAGAAAGAAGAAATTGAAGAATTGCTATTAAATATTTTGCCAAAACCGATTGCAAAGCGCTTGCAGGAGAGACAAAGCATAATTGCTGACAGCTTTTCGGATGTCAGCGTTTTATTCGCCGATTTGGTGGGATTTACGAATTTTGCATCTCAAAGAAGTGCTGCAGAAACGGTGCAAGTTCTCAATCGAATTTTTAGTCAATTTGACGAGTTGTCGTTACGGCACGGTTTGGAGAAAATCAAAACTATGGGTGACGCTTACATGGTAGTGGGTGGTTTGCCAGAACCGCAGGAAAATCACGCTTTTGCGATCGCCCAAATGGCACTGGATATGCAAGCTGCTGTCGCTAGCTTCAATGTCGAAAACAATCACAACTTTAGTCTCCGCATTGGGATAAATATTGGTGGGGTGGTGGCGGGAGTCATTGGTTTAACTAAATTTAGTTACGATTTGTGGGGCGATACAGTAAATGTTGCTCAGCGGATGGAATCAAGCGGTATTCCGGGGGAAATTCAGGTGACTGCTGCGGTTTACGAGTGTTTGAAAGATAAATTTTTGTTTAAAAGGCGCGGTGTTGTTGAGATTAAAGGTAAAGGAGAAATGATGGCTTATTTGTTGGTGGGGCGAAATTAGTCAGTTGACAGTTGTCAGTTGTCAGTTGACAGTTGACAGTTGTCAGTTGACAGTTGACAGTTGTCAGTTGTCAGTTGTCAATTACCACTCATCCTTTCGCTTGTTGCTGTGTGTTTCCCAATCGTCGTATTGGGGCCGCGGATACAAAGGTTCTTGTTCTACTTCTGGTTCCAATTCGGCTGACATTTCTAATTCGGGTTCCGATTCCTGCTGATAGATGTTCAGAGGTTCGACAACGCGGGCGATCGCATCTTTGACAAATGCTTTGACAAACTCGTCTTTCCGATTTAACTGAAACTGCCTTTGCACAACTTCGGTGATGCCACCATCGCCCCAATCTTGGTCATGACGGAAATATTCAATAAAACTTTTACCGGCAATTCTGGTTAAATAAGCGGCGCTGACTGCTTGAATTGCTTTGCCAAGTACAAACCCGGCTACGCTTAATTGCAGCGCCCTTGATACTACTTGAATTACGCCTTCAACTATTCCCAAACTTGCTAGGGTTTTTGCTAGAGACAATGCCAATTCTTTGGCGCGGTCGATATTTAATTCGCAGCCGTAAATCTTGGCAATTTCTACTACCATTTGAGCGTTAACTGCTGCTGTCGCTAACAAATCCACAACTGGCAAAGGCGTGACAGCAATTACTCCGGCTCCGATCCACTGAAATCGCTCTACTGCTTTATCAGCTTGCCGCCTTCTTTGAGCATCAATTAACTTGCGCGCTTGGTCTCCCAAGTGCTGAGATTGCAGCAAAATATTGTCCGCAATTAAGTCTTCGCCTTCGGCTCGCAAAATCGCAGCGACGCGCCGAATTAATGGCATAATATCCGGGTCTGGCTGAAAAATTGTGCCGTCTTCTAGTACAACTTTTTGCGGATTGGCGCTAATTGCTACTACATCCATTGCTGATACAAAACCTTTGACTCGCTGCCGCAGCCTAGTGAGAATTTCATCTCTGTCGGTGTCAGGATAAAGGTCAACTTTATTAAAAACCACGATCGACCTTTTGCCAATTTCCGCCAAAGTCCGCAGCGGTTCGTACTCTGATTTTCGCAAATCGCCGTCCAAAACAAATAAGATCAAATCTGCCCTTGCCGCCAACTGCCTCGCCAATTCTTCTCTGTAAGTCCCCGCAACTCCCGCTTCCAAGATACCTGGGGTATCAGTAATTGCTAATTCTCGATCGATTCCTTTCAATTTCAGAGTGTAAGTTTCCCCAACTTCGGTAGTTCCCATCGGCGCGCCCACCTGTCCCGCCATCCGCCCCACCAGCGCATTGACAGCGGAAGTTTTGCCCGCAGAACCGGTGCCGAAAACAACTACTCGAACGCTGCCGCGAGCCATGCTAGCTTCAATTTCGCGAGCTCTCAACAGCAAAGCTTGCCGCGCTACTTCATCTTGAATGCGATCGACTTGTTGCCGAATTGCTTTGAGATTTTCCGAAGCTGCTTCACTTTTCACAACAGGAATCTTCGGAGTAATCGGCCGTTTTCCCTTAACTTTCTGAGGGCGTTGCAGCAACCTAAAATAGTAAACCAGCGCAAAAATTAGCGTTCCCAAAAGTACAATTATCAGGAAAATCAGCAAATTAGCCAGCAGCGGAGAGGCAGACCACGCAACTTGACTGTAAAGCCCTGTTAAGGAACTCACCAGCCCAATAATCAGCCCCAGGGCGAGGCAGAAAGCAGCAATTAAGGTTAATAGGCGCGGCAAAGGCATGAGGGGAGTGGCAAATAAAAGGGTTATGCTTTGATTTTTACATTACGCCGATAGTCATCAGTCATTGCAAATCTAAAATCTAAAATCTAAAATGGCGAAGCGCCCGTTACCGTTAGCGAAGCGATCCGAAGGAAAGCCCGCGCCTACGGGGGCTACGCCAACGAAGAGGATCGTACTGCGCGAGTCCGCAAATCGCGATTCTGTCCGACTGCGGGCGCGGTTTGCGGGGTTTTAGTGGTAGCGGGTGCAGATGGAGTGCGATCGCGCTCTTGCTGCAATTGTAGCTTGCACGATAACTCACCTACAGTTTATCGCCCGCCGCAACTGCAGGCTGGTTTATTTGCATTTACCTACTTATTTATTCGGTGATTTATTCGATCGCGAGTCGAGCCATACTTTTTTATTAAGAATAAAATATCGCATGAAGTATCCAGAAACCCTATTTCTTAAGGTAAGTGCCTCCTGGAAGCTCCAAAAGCGGAAATGAAAAACCGGGTTTCTTAGGCAACGTAAGAGCATCCTAATTTACAAAAATTATCACATAAAATATCAATGCGGTACTCTCAAATTAGCCGCGAGTTAAGTTAGACTGAATTGTCAGTGCGTGAATTATTCACAGGTTAGCATCTATGCAGCTCAAACATCTAAATCAGCCTTCACAAGAACTCTCTACCTCTTGCGAGCATCACATCAAAGAGAGCCAGCCACTCAAGCCCAATTATTTCGCTCACATAGCCCATTCCTTGGGCAACCTCAGTATTCGCGACAAAATCAGCAGTGGGTACGCACTAGCTCTTTGTGTTGCGATTGGAGGAACGACTATCGGGATGTTGGTGGGCACTCATTACTATCGCAGAACTAACAATCAAGTACACATCGATCGAGAAACTCAGCTTTTAAATAAGTTACAGGTGGCTTTACTGCGAACTAAAAATAGCCAAGAATGGCTTATTTACGGGCTAGAACAGCCCAAAATTTTTGACAACAAATACGAACAACTACAAAACAATATTTACAATTTGAAGGTGTTATTATCTGAAGTCAAGAACTCTAAATACATGGAAGACATAGAAGGCATAGAAAAATTTAAAAAAACTTGCGATTCGCTATTGTCTAATTATCTTGCTCGAATAGAAACAGTTAATAAAAAAATCATTGTATTGCCAAATAACCCCGCCAAACAACTTGTAAAACGTAAGTTGCTGTCGAATTTAGATCGAGATAAAATAGGGTTGGAACTAGATAGGGCGGTCAATGATATAGCAGAAATTATCGATCGCGCCCAAGAGCAAGAAGATGCAGGGCGGGAGGATCTGCTGCGAGCCCAGACGCTGCGGGTGCAAATAATTTTGGGCAGCATGGCACTGTCGATCATCGTTGCAGCAGTGCTGGCGGGCTTCACCAGTCGGGCGATCGCCAAACCCCTCGCCGCTGTAACTAAAATCGCTCAGCGAGTGACTAAAGAATCTAATTTTCAGTTGCAAGTACCAGTTACCAGCACCGATGAAGTAGGAGTATTAGCAGCTTCGCTGAATCAACTCATTCAGAAAGTAAATCAGTTGCTAGAAGAATTGAAATCTGAACAAGAAAGCCAGATACTTCAAAATGAGAAAATGGCAACTTTGGGGCGGATGTTAGCCGGTGTTGCTCACGAAGTTAACAACCCAATCAATTTTATCTATGCCAATATCGCTCCTGGCAGAAATTATGTTGAAGATATTTTAGACTTGCTCAAAACTTACGAAACAGAAATTCCCAACCCCCCGGCCGCAGTTATCACGAAAGGCGAAGAAATAGACATCGATTTTCTCAAAGAAGATTTGAGCAAAATATTTGACTCGATGCAACTAGGGGCGGAAAGAGCAAAAGCTATTATCTTAAGTTTGAAAGATTTTTCTCGCCTCGACGAGGCGGCCCCTCATCCCGTCGATTTGCACGCCTGCATAGACAGCAGTTTGCTGATTCTCAACAGCCGCATCAAACAGGGCATTGAAGTGGTGCGAAATTACGGGAATATTCCGACTGTGGAAGGCTATATGGGTTTGCTTTACCAGGTATTTGTGAACCTTCTCAACAATGCACTAGATGCTGTGGAAGAGAAAGCAAAAAGTGAGAAGTCCAGCTCAGTCGAGGCGAAAAAACAATCGGCTTCGGAGTCACTCCAGGAAGCACCGAGTTTTTCGCCGAGGATTGTGATTGCTACAGAATACTTGGACGACGACTCAGTGGTAGTGCGAATTTCTGATAACGGTACGGGAATAGCACCAGAGAGCCAAGAAAAAATGTTTGAAACATTCTTTACGACTAAACCGAGAGGTGTAGGTACTGGTTTGGGATTGGCAATCGGTCGCGAAATTATCGTTAAAAAACATGGGGGGACAATTAACTTTTGGTCGGAGGTGGGAACGGGGACGGAATTTTCGATCGCCCTGCCGATTAAGCATGAGAATTTAAGGCAAAATACGCTCTTACAACCTCCAATTGATCGGGAATCAAATTCCATCGGCAACGGGAACGCGCCAACCAAGTCCGAAAAGAGAGGAACTGTAAAAACTTAAAAATTATTCGTTTTAATCCCTGTTTCAAAAAAGAATGCAACTGCAAGCACGCTCCGCAATCTGATGTCAGAATTCATTACCCATCTAAAATCTAAAATCTAAAATCTAAAATCTAAAATCTAAAATGGTATGAGATTGCTTAATAACTGGCTGTCGCTACCCCATTAAATGAGTGACAATACCCAAATCACAACTATTTGCAGTAATCTTGAAAAACAGGAGTTGCTATAATTTAAAGTTGAGAAACAACTGTACGGAGCGAAAATTATGGGACTATTTGACCAAATTTTGAGCGCGATCGACAATCCCAACCAGCAAGCAAGCCCGAATCAGTTGGGCAACATTCTCGGTGCGGTAGAGCAGTTGAGTGGCAACCAGGGCGTCAATGCGGGTACGACTCAGTTGGCGATGTCGGTTTTGGGCGGATACGTGCGATCGGCATTGCAAGACGTGCGATCGCAGTCAGGAGACGCACAAGCTCAACAACTTGTCAACCAATTTAGCGGCACAAATCCCAATCCGCAAGCGGTACAGAGTTTGTTCGGCGCAGGCCAACTGACGCAGATAGTGAACGATATCGCCCACAGAACCGGTTTAAATAACGCCACAGTGCAGGCGATGATACCTGTTTTGGTGCCGCTCATACTGAATTTGCTACAAACCGGCGGTAACGCCCAAAATCCAGCCCAGGGCGGAAATCCCGTTTTAAATACGTTTTTAGATGCAGATGGAGACGGCGACGTAGATATTACTGACGCCATGTCGATGGCAGGCCGCTTTTTGAATCAGCGCCCTTAATTTGGGATTTTGTAACCGCAGATATCAGCGGATGGACACAGATGAACGCAGATAGGATTTTATCTGCGTTCCGAAGCGTTGATCTGCCTTCATCTGCGATTACAAAAACTCCTACTTTAACCCAAACCCAAATCAGTCACAGCACCAATACTGCTAGAAGAAACCAACTTAGCGTATTTAGCCAAAACGCCCCTAGTATAGCGAGGTTTAGGAGGCTGCCAAAGAGCGCGCCGCTGCTCCAATTCTGCATCAGAAACATTGAGCTGCAACAAGCGATTGTTAGCATCAATTGTAATCGAATCACCCTCTTTTACCAGAGCAATTGTCCCGCCAACTTGCGCTTCTGGTGCAACGTGACCGACCACCATGCCGTAAGTTCCGCCAGAGAAGCGGCCGTCAGTAATTAACCCTACAGAATCGCCCAAACCGGCGCCAATAATTGCCGAAGTTGGTGCTAACATTTCGCGCATTCCCGGCCCGCCTTTGGGCCCTTCGTAGCGGATGATAATCACATCTCCGGCTTGAATTTTGCCGGCTAAAATTGCATCCAAACAATTTTCTTCAGATTCAAATACCCGCGCCGGGCCGGTAATTTGCGGTTTCTTAACGCCAGTAATTTTAGCAACGGCTCCTTCGGTTGCCAGATTTCCCCTGAGAATTGCTAAATGTCCTTGGGCGTACATCGGGTTGTTCCAAGGGCGGATGACATCTTGGTCGGTGCGGGGTTCGGCTGGAATATCTGCTAACACTTCGGCAACAGTTTGACCGGTAATTGTCAGCGCGTCTCCGTGCAGTAAACCCTTTTCTAGCAGCATTTTCATTACTTGAGGAATGCCGCCGGCTTTGTGCAAATCGGTTGCTACATATTTGCCGCTGGGTTTGAGGTCGCACAGCACGGGCACTTTCGCTCTAATAGTTTCAAAATCGTCGAGGGACAACTCCACTCCGATCGCATTGGAAATGGCCAATAAATGCAGCACAGCGTTGGTTGAACCGCCGACTGCCATGATTACCGCGATCGCATTTTCAAAGGCCTTGCGAGTCAAAATTTGGCTCGGTAACAACTGTTTGCGGACAGCTTCCACCAACACTTTTGCAGATTCGGCAGCGCTGTCAGCTTTTTCGGCATCCTCAGCAGCCATTGTCGAAGAATAAGGCAAACTTATGCCCATCACTTCAAAAGCGCTCGACATCGTATTTGCTGTGAACATTCCGCCGCAGGAACCCGCCCCCGGACAAGCATTCTGTTCCACTGCATTGAGTTCTGTTTCGTCAATTTTGCCCGCGCTGAATTGACCGACCGCTTCAAAAGCGCTGACAACGGTTAAATCCTTTCCGTTGTGGTGTCCCGGTTTGATCGTGCCACCGTAGACAAAAATAGCAGGAATGTTCATGCGGGCGATCGCAATCATCGCCCCCGGCATATTTTTATCGCAGCCGCCGACAGCCAGCACACCGTCCATACTTTGGCCGTTGCAAACAGTTTCGATGGAATCAGCAATCACATCTCTCGACACCAGAGAATATTTCATCCCTTCTGTTCCCATCGAGATCCCGTCGCTGATAGTAATCGTACCGAACATCTGTGGCATGGCGCCGGCTTCCCTTGCACCCGCAATAGCCCGCAAAGCGAGCTCGTTCAATCCCATATTGCAGGGCGTAATCGTGCTGTACCCGTTGGCAATCCCCACAATCGGCTTAGTGAAATCGCCGTCGCCAAAACCGACTGCCCGCAGCATTGCTCGGTTGGGCGCGCGCTGCACGCCCCCAGTCACAGCTTGGCTTCTCAAATTTTCAGGCATTTTAAAATTTCCTTTGTCTGTTGACAGTTGACAGTTGACAGTTGACAGTTGACAGGTGTCAGTTGTCAACTGCCAGCTCGCCCAAAAACGAATACAAGTTTCCGATAATCGTCGTGGTGAGCCCATAATTTTAGACCAAAGTTCCGGCTCCCAGATGAATCTGTGGAGCCAATCTAAAATCTAAAATCTAAAATCGACTGACTCAGTGGCGAGCGCCGAGAGTTTTACCCTATTTTTAATTTTCTCAGAACCGTTGATCTTTGTCAGACCTTTTAGGAGGCAGTGGCACCGCAGTGCCCGGAAAGCAATGCAAAGATTCTACAGATACTACAGCGTGCAGAGTGAATACCGTAGTTATCTGGGATGATGTGGTAACACCCATCACTCTAACGTTTAAAAAAAATTGCGAGGCGAATGACATGGAGGCCGATCGAATTCTGAGGCAATATGCGGCCGGAGAAAGAAATTTTCGAGAGATTAACCTCGTCGGGGCCGACTTAAAAGGGGTAAACCTCAGCGAGGCTAACTTTACCAGAGCGAATTTCCAAGACGCAAATCTCAAAGGCGCTAACCTGACAGGAGCGAACTTGCGCGAGGTGAAATTGGCAGGGGTGGACTTGACGGAAGCCAACCTCAGCGAAGCAAATCTCATCGGTACCGATTTGAGCCGTGCCAATCTCAGCGGGGCTAACCTGATGGGAGCCAACCTGCGCGGCTCAATGGCCAGAGAAGTCAACATGACCAAGGCTAATTTGACCGAAGCTAATTTGACCGAAGCCAACTTTACCGAAGCGAATTTGTTTGCGGCCAACTTAACCGACGCTAGCATGATTCGCATTAATTTGATGAAGGCAAATTTGAGTTGGTCAACTCTCAAAGCGGTAAACCTGACAAATGCCATTCTCAGCGAGTCGCTTTTAGAAAGAGCTAACCTGAATCAGGCAATTCTTAGCGGGGCGATGCTGAGCGGGGCCAACCTGACTGGTGCTGACTTGCGCCAAGTAACGATGATTGGAGCTAATCTCACCGAAGCTAATCTGAGCAATGCTAATTTGAGAGTTGCTAATGTGAGTTGGTCAACGCTGGCAAGAGCTAATTTGAGCGGTGCTAATTTGTACCGGGCAAAGCTGTGCTGGTCTAATTTTAGCGGGGCTATTTTGGTGGAAGCGGTTTTGATTGATGCTAATCTCAATCGAACTAACTTCCGCGATGCAGATTTGAGGCGGGCAATTATGCCCGATGGCACGACTAATGATTCTTAAAATTTGACTGTTAACTGTTAACTGTTAACTGTTGACTGTTGACTAATGACTAATGACTAATGACTAATGACTATCACTGAATTATTGATGTTGGGTGCGGCGGGAATTTTTGCCGGAATTCTAGCTGGATTTTTGGGTATCGGCGGCGGTACGGTGCTCGTGCCTTTGTTAGTGGCTCTCAATTACGCTCCGGTGGAAGCGGTTGCTACTAGCGGTTTGTCGATCGTGATTACAGCTATTTCTGGCAGCATCCAGAATTGGCGCATGGGCTACCTCAACTTGAGTCAAGTCGCAGGCATCGGATTTCCCGCCGTCATTACAGCACAAATCGGTGCTTATTTGGCGGGGATATTTCCGCCTTACTTGCTGTTACTTACTTTTGGGTTGTTGCTGTGGTTGAATATTTATTTGATTGAAGTTCGCAAGCACCTGACAGCTAAGAAGAAAGCGGAACTAGAACAAGGGGAACTGGGAGGACAAGCGGGACAAGGAGAAAATGCTCAATTACCAATTAACAATCACGAATTACCCCATAATTCAAATATTTTATTCCATCCAACTTTTGCTAAAATTGCCACCGGCAGTGCGGCGGGTTTATTAGCGGGTTTGTTTGGCGTAGGCGGCGGCGTAATTATGGTTCCCCTGCAAATTTTGCTGTTAGGAGAAAGCATTAAAACCGCAATTCAAACCAGCTTGGGCGTCATCGTCATCACGGCAATTTCGGCGACGGCGGGACACGCGGCGCGCGGGAATGTTTTGTGGGTTGTGGGGTTAATTCTGGGGGGTGGCGGTTTGTTGGGCGCGCAGGTGAGCACGCGGTTTTTGCCGAGATTGCCCGATCGTATTGTTAGTTTAGCTTTTCGATCGCTCTTGGCAGTGTTATCGATTTATGTTTTCTGGCAAGCTTGGCAAAAATTTAGTAACGGGTAATTGGTAATTGGTAAGGTGCGCGGTCCGGCGCACCCTACGAAAGAATGCGGGAAGATGCCCGCGCTGCACCCTAGGAAAAACGAATAAGTAAGACTAATTTGCTGATAGTTTCTTCACGGCGCGAGTCAGACGCTGCAAATAAGGCTTGACAATTTCTTGATTTTGCCTCTGCAACTCGGACACTTGCTGCTGCAAATGCTGAATCTCGGTTTGCAGCATCCCTGTGTCTATTGTGGGTCGATCGAGCAAGTCCTGCAATTGCTGGAGAGAACCTTGGATTGTATCCAAGTCTACTTCGTTCGATCGCTCCTGTAACTGAGCCGTAATAGTTTTAACTTCAGTTAACTGTTCGCCCATCAATAAAAATCGGACGTTGACATTTTCCCAATCATGCTCTCTGAGGGCGCTATTTTCCAAAATGCGGAGTTTTTGCTGCAAATCGGACAGGGTGGTGTAGAGTTCCTGAGAGTCGGCCGGAAGCGCTTGGGCTTGGCGTTCGAGGGAGGCTACAGCAGCTTGTACCTCGGCGATGACGCCGGATTCCAAGCCCTGGAGTTTCTGCCGCAAGTCGGAGACGGCGGTGTAGAGTTCCGCAGGTTCTCCAGGTAGTATCTGAACTTGCTGCGAGCGACGTTCTACTGCGGCCTGTACGTCCGTAATCGCAGAATTTGCCTTTTGTTGCATTTGTTGCTCGAAACGCTGGCGATTGGCGAGATTTATCGAGAGTGCTGCGGTTAAAGGGGCGGCAGCGTAGACAATTTGGCCCGACAATCCTGCAGCAATCGTGCCAATAGCGGAACCAGCAACAGAGGCGTATTCTACCAATTCTAGCCAGTCCGGCTGGTTCGGGGCACTTCTGGAAGCTGGGAATGATGCTTTTTCAATCTTCTGCATAGCCTTTTAGTCGTAGTCGGATAGATGGCGATACCGACATGATAAAAGCGATCGGCAAATAAATCAGGCCTATTTGTCAAAATTTCCTGATTGTGGTATTTTCATTGACCGAAAGCATCCAGGATACAAGCCGCCGGATTCATCCGTCCAGAAATAAAAAACCTGTATCCGATGAAACTTGCCCCCAGAATTTATCCGTGGGGTCAAGGCTTCAATCCTTTAATCTAAAATCTAAAATCTAAAATCGATTGACCTCCTGCCGAATACGTTCTGCGTTTAAAACGCTCAGTCTCAGGTAAAATTCAGGATTAAGTCGATCGCTCAAAACAGTTAACCAATAACCGTTAACCGCCATCTGTCAGGAGTATACAGAAAATGGGTCTTAAGATTATTGAAAGCTACGATAGCAGTTTTGTCCTCGAACCAGAGGCTAAAACTGCACTGTTCGGTTTATTAACCGGTGAAAGCTTTGTCAAACAAATAGCGCTACAATTGCAATGCTCGCGCATTGAGTTTGCTGAGTTACTTTTTCAGCCAGTCCCTTACAGCAGCGAGACGCCGAAGGGAATGCCTGCTGAATTTGAAAAGTATCATGAATCGAGCGATTTTGCGATCGTCAACGTCCCCCCTAATTTCATGTTCCAAGCCAAAATATTTAAACCCAGCCGCCTCTGTGCAATTTATCGAGTGTTCAAGAGTTAAGTAAAGGCTGGTTAATCTGTGGTTTAATCTTAGATCTAAAATCTAAAATCTAAAATCGGATGACAGAAGACATTCAATCTCTCGCCAGCTTAGAATTCATTCCATACATAGACTCTGAGGGGAAATTGCCCGATTTTGTCCAGGGAAAAATCGGCGTTTACGCGATTTTTGACAGCGAGAAAGTCCTGCAATTTGTCGGCTATTCTCGCGACATTTACCTCAGCCTCAAACAGCATTTGGTACGCCAGACCCAATATTGCTACTGGCTGAAAGTTCAAACTATTGACAAGCCCAGCCGCACAATTCTAGAAAGCATTAGAGAAAGTTGGATTGCCGAAAACGGTTCCCAACCCCAGGGTAACGGTGCCGATGCTGCCAAGTGGAACGATCCCATCGACACCAAAACTGTAATGACTGCCCAAGAAACGGCCAATTATGAAGGTATATTCGCCGATGAAATTGCCAAAGATAAATTGTTGAAAAATGTCGCGCGGCGGGTGGAAAATGAAATTTTCGCGCTGCTGAAAGATCGGGGCGTAACTGAAGAAATCCGGTTTAATCCTAAGCTGAAAACTAGCGGATTGCTGGATTTAAAGTAAATACAAACTCAGGACTTTAGTCCTTATTACGCACCTGTTTGTAGTAAGGAGTTTAGTCCTCTCTTTCAGGGCTAAACTCCTTACTGCGAACTTATAATATTTAAAATATTTTAACATTTAATATCGTTTCCGGTTGCATCGGTATTGTTCAAATTTCCAAACAGTCAACAGTCAACAGTCAACAGTCAACAGTCAACAGTCATTCCGGTGCAACCGGAATTGATTTAACAGATATCGGAATCTGCAAAATTAACTCGGTTCCTCGGCCCGGAGCAGAAGTACAACTGATTTGACCTCGATGTTTTTCCACTACAATATCGTGACTGATGGCCAACCCTAATCCAGTACCGCGACCTACAGGTTTCGTAGTAAAAAATGGGTCAAATATCTGGTGGCGCACTTCCTCACTCATCCCACAACCGTTATCGGCAATGTGAATAACAACGGATTTATAGTTTTGAGTGGCTAATATTGAATCTTGATTGTGCAGCGCAGCTTCTGAGTCAAAACCTACTGAAGTGCTGATGGTAATTTTTCGGGGAGACGATTGATTTTCCAGGGCATCAATAGCATTAGTTAGCAGGTTCATGAACACTTGATTTAACTCACTCGCATAACAGGTGACTCTTGGCAGTTGGCTGTAGTTTTTAATGACCTCTATCTCACCAGCTTTGTTTGCTCCCTTCAGCCGATGTTGCAAAATAACTAAAGTATTGTCAATGCCTTCATGAATATCCACTGGCTTGTACTTTTGTTCGCCAAGGCGGGAGAAGTTCCGCAAAGACATTACAATTTCGCTAATCCGAGAAGCACCCTCTGTCATCGAATTCAGCAGTTTTGGATAATCCTCTGCGATGAATTCCGGTTGAATCTCATCCAATTCGCCGATAATTTCTGCAACGGGGTGCGGATAGTAATGTCGGTACAATTCGACGAGGCGAAGCAAATCTCGTGCATACTCCGCCGCTAGAGCAATATTGCCGTAGATAAAGCTGACGGGATTGTTGATTTCGTGAGCAATTCCTGCAGCTAGCTGACCTAAAGAAGCCATTTTTTCCTTCTGTATTAACTGAGCTTGAGTTTTCTTTAGTTCAGTTACGCTTTGTTCGAGTTGCTGGGCGTAGGATTGTGTTTGCTGGAACAACTGGCGCTGCACGAGTTGATTTGAGACGCGAGCGAGAACTTCTTGTTCGTGAAACGGTTTTGTGATATAATCTATACCACCAACTTCAAAGGCTTTGACTTTATCTAATACTTCATTCAAAGCACTGATAAAAATAACCGGAATGTCCTTGGTTTTGGGAGAAGCTTTCAATGCTTGGCAGACTTTGTAGCCGTCCATACCGGGCATCATGATGTCGAGCAAAATCAAGTCAGGAGGAGTTAACTCGATCGACCGCAGCGCTAGTTTGCCGTCGGGGGCGGTGCGTGTTTTGTACCCTTGCTGCGAGAGTATTTGAGCTAAAAGTTGCAAATTAGCCGGAATATCATCAACAATTAAAATATTCCCTTTTATGACGGGAGTTGGTTCGTAATTCATATCTAGTTCGGTAAAATAACCTTTATATAGCAATCCTTGCAGGAGTCGTAAATTTTTGACCCCACCCCAACCCTCCCCTTATCAAGGGGAGGGAGTAAGAAATTCACAAATGATTTAGGATGGCTATAGGTTTGTAGTGAGTACGATCGCCCGATCGCGTTTTATGAGGACGATCGTACTCATTACAAACCTATCTCATATCCTGATTATTTTGGTTCGGGATGGATGAGGGCTAGTATTTGATTGAACTGAAACTCGTTAGCCAAGGCGGCTAGAGCGCTAGCTAAAGGGTCATTACGATCGCGAATTTGCTCAATGTGGATCAGAATTAACTCTAAATCGCACTCTATTGTGGCTTTCTCTAAAGCTGCCAGCCAATCTGCGGGTAAAGCTGCCAGACTCTCTGGAGTCGGAGCCTCAATTTGAGTTGAATCGGGAACACTCTCCGGTTCACCGTAAATGTAACGCACTCCCAGATGTTTGTGCAGGGTGGCAAAAATTTCTGTATCTCGAAAGGGTTTGTGGATAAAGTCATCGCAATCATCTGATACAGTAACGGTTTGCGCTTCCTCGGCGTTACCGGCACTCACGGCAATAATTGCCGTAGCATGACCTTTAACGGTGGCTTTAATGCGTTTGGTCGCTTCATGTCCATCCATCACGGGCATCCACATATCCATAAAAATTAAGTGTGGCTCAAAACTCGACCACATTTCAATAGCTTCCATGCCGTTGCTGGCTTCTTCGAGTTCAAAGTCAAAGACAGCGAGGAGTTTAATCAGCAATTGGCGGTTGTCTAATTGATCGTCCACAATCAAAATACGATAGCGTGGCTGGTTGCGTTCCAGGGCTATCACCCGACGCGGTGGCTGTACGGGTTGAGTCGCCGGGGCATCAACGGCGCTGATGGGAATATCAAACGCGAAGGTGGTGCCGCGTCCTACTTCACTGCGTACGGTAATCAGGCCGCCCATCAGCTTGATAAACTGTTGGCTGATAGCGAGTCCCAAGCCTGTTCCTTGCTGAGATTTGGTTCCTGTTTTGGTTTGCACAAAGGCTTGAAAAAGCTGATCTAACTCATCAGCAGCTATGCCGGAACCCGTGTCTTCTATTTCAAAATGTAATTGGTAATTACTGATTGGCACTTGCTGATTTTCACCGTCTATAAATGCACTTACTCTTAACCTAATTACTCCGTATTTCGTAAATTTAATGGCGTTAGAAAGCAGATTAATTAAAACTTGACGTAACTTCATTTGATCTGTTTGCACGTATTCGGGAGTTTCGCTAGAGCAGTCAAATATTAACTGCAATTGTTGCTCCCTTGCCTGGAGTTGAAACATCTCTTCCAAATCGTTCAGCAGGCTGCTTAATTTAAAATCAGTTGGGTTGATTGTAATGCGTCCCGCCTCTATTTTTGCTAAATCTAATATTTGATTGATCAGAGCTAGCAAGTGCTCTCCGCTGCGGTTGATGATGCGGATATTTTCCTGTTGTTCGCGAGTCAGGTTGGTAGAGCGCTGCATCAATTGGGAGAATCCCAGAATTGCGTTTAGCGGGGTGCGGAGTTCGTGGCTCATATTTGCTAAGAAAGTGCTTTTGGCAAGGTTGGCAGCTTCTGCGGCCCAGGCGGCTTGTTGGAGCTGTACTGCTTGCTGTTGAGTGGCTTCTAGCAATTGAGCTTGTTGTAAGGCGACTCCCAATTGAGTGCTAATTTGCAGCCCAATATTGATTTCTGCTTCGCGCCAAGTGCGGGAGCCAGAATTTTGATAGCTGGCGAGCAAACCCCAAAGTTGACTGCCACAAAATATGGGAAAAATAACGTATGCTCTAGCTTGAAATTGTTTTAAAAGTTCTAGGTAACAAGGACTTAAACCAGCGCTGTATATGTCTTCAATTATGCGGTAAGGAACGCCTCTAGCATACATACCGCCTTGATTTTTTTGTAGATAGGTATCCAGCACTGGTGTACCGCCGGCTTGCATAGTTTTGACGGTACAGCGAGAGTCTTCGACGAGAGTGTTTGGCACATTAAAATCGTCGGCTTGTGGGATCAGAGACTTCCAGCCGGCAGCCATTGACTCGGCAACAAATTCCCCACTCCAATCAGGATTAAAGCGATAGATACCGACACGATCGCATTTTAGGGTTTGTCGCAGTTCAGAGGTTGTGGTTTTGAATATTGTGTCAATATCTAAGGATTGACGGATGCGATCGATCGATCGGGCGATGGCTTGTTCTCCCTGGGCGCTTTCTCGCAAAGCGGACTCGGCTTGTTTGCGCTCGCTAATATCTAAGACAGTGCCGAACAAACGGATCAACTGCCCTTTTTCATCATAAACAGGTTTCCCTCGGACTTCAATGTAACTGAGCGAGCCATCTCTTCGGATCAGCCGCAGATCAATTTCAAAGCTTTGTCCCTTCATCGCTTGATCGCGCACCATTGCCAGATAGCGCGATCGATCTTCTGGATGAAAACGCTCGATTAATTGTTCGGTTGGCAGCGGTTTTTGAGTAGGATCGAGCTCATAAATGCGATATAGTTCCTCACTCCAAGTGGTTGTTGCTGTGGCCATATCGTATTCCCAACTGCCAATACGGGCAATTTTTTGGGCTTCCAGCAGTCGGGATTCCGCCAACTGGCGATCGCTAATGTCGCGCGCTACCCACACAGCGGAGCTATCGGACAGTGGCGAAATTTTAGCAGCAAACCAAACTTCTTGGTTATTAATCTGCATCCTGTAATCAAAACTAATAGTTTGTTGGGTTTCCAATGCCTGTTGAACTTGAGCGAAATAAATCTCCTCATTTTCCTCGTGAAATAATTGTTCGATGATGGAGTCGATCTGATTCGTCTGATAGTTGTATTGATAAATCCTCTTTGTCGGTATAATCTGGATACTTTTTTCGGTCTGGTTAAATATCAATACAACATCGGTTATCGACTCAAATATTTTTACAATTTCCTCGACAGAAGTGTAAAGTTTTTGTTCGAGCAATTGGCGATTGGCAATTTCATCTTGTAATAGTTCGTTAGCACGAGCTAAGGCGTAGCTACGTTCGGCAACTTCGGCTGCTAAAGTGCGATTGTAGTCAGTTAATATTTTTTCAGCTTGTTTGCGCTGTGCGATGTTAGAAAAAGCAGTGATGGCATAAATAATGTTTCCCTCTTCGTCGAAAATGGGTGTGGCGCGCACCTCAAAAGGAATAAATTTCCCATCTCGATAAAGTTCTATATCTTCAAGGAATACCGTTTCGCCGCGGAGTGCTCGGAATGCAGGCAGTTCTTGAGTTGGATACGGCTGGTTTTGGCGGTACATTTGATAAACTTCTACTGCTTCTTCTAGAGTCGCATCGGGGATAGTTTCTACGCTGAGCCAATGCTTGGCAGTTTCGTTGAAGTACACGACTTTACCGGAGGCATCGTGGATAGATACTCCCGCAGGTATGGCTTCGATAAATTGCTTGAGTTGGCTCTCGCTGTGCGCTAAAGCTTCATTTAAAGATTTTTGGTCTGCAAAAGCCTTTTGCAGTTGCGCTGCCATAAGATTGAAGGAATTGGCGAGTTCTCCGACTTCATCGAAGCGTCTAATTTCTAAAGGTTGATCCCATTTTCCTGTGGCAACATTTTTGGCTGCGGTATTCAAGCGCATAATTGGCTTTGTTACCCAACGGGAAGTCAAAAATCCGATCGCGATCGCCAGCGGCAGTGTACCTGTCAATAACCACAATGTATGGCGCGTATTTGCTTGAATGCGAGCCATGAAATCAGACTCTGGCACCACCACCACAATCAACCAATCCAAGCCACGGAAATCTCGATAGGGAGTGACGCGGACAAACTGCCTATCGCGCTTTCTCGCTAGAGTCAATTTCTCGGTTGTTTGCAGGGTGCGGAAGTTGCCAAATCGGTTGGTGAGTTGTCGAGCAATATCTCGCGTGCGGGCATCCTTGCTGTTGGTGGCTAGCAATGGCGTCGATTGCTTTTTTGTTGGCATCACCAAGGGTGTTTCTAGTGTGGATGTGGCAATCAGATTGCCCGATCGATCCATAATAAAAGTTTGTCCCGATGCCGAGAAGTGCAGCCTAGCCAGAAAGGTATTGATTGCCGAGAGTCCATTATTATCCGTGAGGCGATCGCTAATTCGCTCTCCTACTTGTTCGATTAGCTGATGCGCTACATCTTCGACTGATTCCTGACTACTTTTGAAAGAAAGATAGCCCACTAGCCCAACTACACTTAGCGTTTGCAAAACTAACGGAACAATCAGAACCGTTCGCAGCGGCAGCTTGCTGAAAAATTTGGCGGTTAGGCGGTTGAGCGGATAAATGGGCATGGGTGTGAACCAATTGCGCTGATAATCGTATTTTAACTGCTGGAGCGTGCCTTTCCCGGCAATTGGCGCGCCCTAAAAAATGTGAATTTTTCCGCCCGTTTCAATATAGGCAACTACCAGCGAAGATTGGACCCTGCTGTCAAAATTTGCTTCTGTCAGTTCTGTTTTTAGCTGTTGGGAATTTGATTCAGTTTTACTTGCAAAAATTGTGATAAATTTTCTAATTGCTTTGTGTTTGTCGGCAATCCTGTTATTAATGAAAAGCCAGCGGGGGCGGGTTTATGAGTTTGTAGATTATGGGCGATTATTATTGGTGAACCCGCCCCTACAAGATGTAACATCATACAAATCCGAATCAAACGGAAGTGATATTATTTGTGGGTTCATCGAACCCGATCGCCCTAATGCCCATTTGTTAACTTGCCTAAAACGGTGGCGAAGAGAACGGGTTCGATCGGCTTTGTTAAGTGTTCGTTGTAACCAGAGGCGATCGCCCGATCGCGGTCTTCTTCGCTAGCATAAGCTGTCAGCGCCACGGCCGGCAAGCGCTTGATTTTGTCGGATGCGGACGATCGCACTTTGCGGATCAGCGAGTAGCCGTCCTCAACGGGCATACCGATATCACTAACTAAAATATCCGGCGGCGACTGCTGTAAAATGTCGATCGCCTCTGCAGCCGTTGCAGCAGCAATCGCAGTCGCCCCGCACTGTTGGAGGGCAACCATCAAAAACTCCCGGTTGTCGGGTTCGTCGTCAACTACCAACACCTTTAAACCAGCCAAAATACCCGGAGGCGGTGGATTGGATTTCCTTTCCCCTCTCAACTGCGGCTGCTTACTCCGACTCTGTTTGAGAGGCAGTGTCACCGTAAATGTCGCACCCTGGTCTTTACCGGGACTTTCCGCAGTCACAGTGCCCCCGTGGAGTTGCACCAAGTGCTCGACGATCGCCAATCCCAGTCCCAAACCGCTCTCAGCCTTAGTTTTCGAGGCGTCTGCTTGTCGGAAGCGATCGAACACGTAGGGCAGAAAATCAGCAGAAATGCCCTTTCCGGTATCGCTGACAGTAATTTGCACGTAATTGGGTGATGAAGAATCGCTGACAGCCACCGCAGACAAGCGCAGTTGCACAGTTCCCCCCGAAGGCGTAAACTTCACGGCGTTAGTCAGCAAATTCCACACTACCTGCTGCAACCTCGGGGCGTCGCCCCACATCAAGCCGACTGCGGGGTCAAGTTCTAACGAAATGGTGACAGACTTGGTTTCGGCTGCCAAACGAACTAAATTATGAGCCGCCTCGATCGTCCTTACCATGTAAAACCAGCCGGGTTTCAGAACCAGCTTGCCTTGAATAATCCGGGAAACATCCAGCAAATCTTCCACTAGCTGGATCTGCACCTTCGACTGACGCTCAATGGCTTCCAAACCCGAGGCTAATTTATCTTCGTTGTAGGGATGGGCGCGCAGGATCTGTGCCCACCCCTGAATCACATTTATAGGCGTTCGCAATTCGTGGGAAAGAGAGTCTAGAAACTCGTCTTTCCGGCGGCTGATCGCTTCTGCTTCCGCCCGCGCGGCTTGTTCGCGATCGAGCAACTGAGCGCGTTGGGCCTCGACTTGCTTGCGATCGCTGATGTCGGCGAGGATCGACATACAGTTGATATTGCCGTTGCTATCGCGGACTGGAGTTGCCCACCAACTGATGTCGATCAAGCTGCCGTCTTTCTTTTGGCGGTGGGTTTCCATGCCGACGATCGCGTTTCCTGCGCGAATTTTTTTCAAATTAGCCGTAAATTCCTGCCGCTTGTCTGCGGGAACGCAGGGCACAAATTGACCTACCGCTTCTGATTCATGCCAGCCAAAAATCCTCTCGGCGGCTGGGTTCCACATTTTCACAGTGCCGTCGTCGCAGTCCAAAAGGGTAATTGCTAGGGGACAAGCCTGAATCAAGGCTTCTAAAGTTTGATGGATGTGCGATCGCGCCTCTTCTGCTTGTTTGCGATCGGTGATATCGACGTTCACCCCGATCATCCGCAAAGGCAAACCCCCATCGTCCTGAAACACCTTAGCCCTGCAAGCAATCCAGCCCACGCTTTTGTCCGGGCGGCAAATGCGAAACTCTATGTTTAATTCCTCCCCGGACATCGCCCCAGCCTTTACCTGCTTTTGAGTAACAGCGCGATCGTCTGGATGCAACATTTCCACCCAACTTTGATAGCTGTCGATACCACCGGCCGGCAGCCCGTACAAAGCCTCTAACTCCCGTGTACACGCGATCTCCCCGGTTTCGATGTTCCATTCAAAAGTTCCGATTTTGCCTGCTTGCTGAGCGATTTGCAGCCGTTCTTGATTGTGTTTGAGTTCTGCTTCCACCCGCGATATCTCGGTCAAGTCGATGTAGAATGCGACGATCGTCTCTGGTTCGCGATCGTCCGGGGACAGAGTGGTTCCGCCCATCAGAACCGGCACGCGGCTGCCATCTTTGCGGATGTACTCTTTCTTGAAAGGAGTTGCCACTCCCTGATCCCGCAGTTCTTGGGCCGCCAGGGCGTCGAGGTGCAGGTATTCGGGGGGGGTCATCCTGTCCCACCGCATTTTACCCGAGAGCAAGTCTGAGCGGGTGTAGCCGACCATGTTGAGCAGGGATTGGTTGGCGTAGGCGATGCGGCCGCTAAAATCGCCGATCGCAACTCCGAAAATATTTGACTCAAACAGCCGCCGGAATATGGCTTCGCTTTGCTGCATTACCCGTTTTGCTTGGTTGCGATCGGTAATTTCGGCAATCACGGTGCTGACTCCCAGCAGTGTTCCTGATTCATCGCTCACTGGGTAAAAGCTGATTTGCCAATCCCGCAAAACTCCCGGCTGTTGCTTGGTTTCGGCCTTAACTTCCAAGTCGAGCACGGGGGTTTGCGTCGCCAGCACTTGGCGGTAAATCCGCTCTACCATATCGGCCATTTCGGGAATTACTTCTCTAACGGTGCGCCCGATGTGCTCTGCGATCGATCGGCCGTTGATCGCAGCGAGGCATTCGTTCAGGCGGATGTAGCGCAAATTGGTATCGAGAAAGCACAGCCCGACTGGTGTAGTCTTGTAAACTAAGTCGAGTTCTGCTAGTTGGCGGCGAATGCGTATTTCGTTTTCTCGAAGTTGATTTTGGGCTTGTTTGCGCTCGGTGATATCGAGTACGAAGAATGCTCCTTTGTCTGTGCATCCTTGGAAGTTTCCGCCGCCGACTAAAACGGGGAAGCGCGTGCCGTCTTTGCGGAGATATTCTTTTTCAAAAGGCGCGCAACTTCCTGATGCTTCGACTTGCGCGAGGGCGATGCGATCGAGTTCTTGATATTCCGGCGCGGTGAGTTCGAGCCAGCGGATATGTCCCGAAACTAAGTCTTCCCTCGTATATCCGATCATTTCCAGCAAGGCGTCGTTAGCGTCCGTAACTTCGCCGCTGGCATCCCAGAAACCGATGCCAATCATGTTAGATTCTACCACGCTGCGGAAGCGCATTTCGCTTTCCCGCAAAGCTAATTCGGTTTGTTTTTCTGCGGTAATATCTGTGATAATTAGGCCTACTCCGATTATTTCTGCCCTTTCATTTTTTACTGGGTAGTAGTTGGCGAGCCAGTAGCCGAAATATCCCGGTTTTCCATCAGGTTCGCCGCTCATTTCTAAGTTTAAAACAGGCTGACCGGTTGCTAAAACTTGCTGAATTATCGGCGCAAATTTGGCTGCATGTTCTGGCAACAATTGCCGGAAGTCTTGGCCGAGATGCTGTTCTATCGGCAAACCGTTGAGTTCTGCTAAAACTTGATTTATACGGATGAAGCGCATTTCGCGATCCATAAAGCAAATCGCTAGGGGAGATGCTTCTAATAGCGAGTCAATTAAGGCGAAGGATTGCGATGTTTTAGATAGTGCTTCTTGCGCTTCTGTGTAAAGTCGGGCGTTGTCTAGGGCGATCGCCACGCGGTATGCTAAATCTTCTAGCATTGCCATGTCTTCTGCACTGTAGCGGCGGCCCAACTTCTGCGTAAAGCAAGTGATGGAACCCATTACCCGCCCGCGAGCCCTCAGCGGTACGCAAGCGTGAGATCCGATATTGAGCGATTGCAATATTTCCAATTCTGCTGCATTTTCGGCTCCTGCTGCTAAAATCTCCTCATCCACTTCGGCAATTAGTTCGGATTTTCCGCTGCTGATTACCAGCGGATAGCCGTTAACAGCATTTTCGGCGCTCAAACTTCGGATGCTCAAGTTATTAATAGTCTCAACCGTTGAGGGTTCTGCGTGAGCCACAGCGACTAGACGCACATTTGAGTCGCTTTCGGTCAAATGAATGCAGCACCCATCGGCGATCGAATTTATGGCTAATTCTGCTACCTTTTGCAGCACCGTTTCCCCGTCAAACGCATCAGCCAGCATTTTGCTGACTTCTGCTAAAAATGCCGAGCGCTGCTGTTCTATTTCCGCTTTTTCTCTTGCTGTTTGCTCGATTGTCAACTGCAATCTTTGAGTTTCTGCAAGTTTTATTTCTGTGATATCGCGGGCGACAATTAAGGCTGATTCTGGTACGCCATTTTTGTCAAATTCTGGAACTACGCGGGATTGATAACTTCGGATGCCGTTGATTGATAAAGCCTGAAATTCGATAATTTCTTCTTGACCTGTTTCTAACACTTTATGCAGGGTTTCATCCCACCTCTGGCACAGTTCCGGCGGCATTCCTATTTCTTGACTGGTTTTACCCAAAAAGAATGAAACAGGTTTTCCTTGGGTTCTTTCAACTGCCTTATTGACATAAATATAACGCAGTTCTTTGTCGGTGCGGATAATGATGTCTGGCGTATTTTCTAGCAGCGTTCTCAGTTGCTGTTCGCTGCTTGCTAATGCTGCTTGCGCTTGTTGTCTTTCCGTGACATCTCTCACCGTGCCCACGTATCCGATGAGTTCGCCGGAGTCGGAGAACATCGGCGAGGAACAAACGTTAATCCAGCGCACAATCCCCTGTGGTGTTTGCACGCGATACTCGATCGCATAATCCCCACCTTTCCGAGTATAATTCAGCCATCGGGCCAATACGCGATCGCAATCTTCCGGGTGAATGCAATTCTCCCAACCGTCTCCTAAAAGTTTTGTCAAACTTAAGCCGCAAATAGCCTGACAGCGAGGGTTTCCATAGGTGTAGCGCCCCTCAAAATCTGCCATAAAAATGCCGACAGGCGAACAGGAACTTAAACAGCGAAATCGTTCTTCTTGAGCTTGCAGCGCTTCTTTAGCTACTGTTAGTTCTGCTGTGCGTTCTTTAACACGACTTTCTAGCTTAGTGTAGGATAAAGCCAGGGCTATTTCTGCTTCTTTGCGGTCAGTAATATCGATCCCCGTTCCTATCACATATTCTACCAAACCCTCGCCATCTGTCGTCACAGTATTCGACCAAGAAATTAAGCGCTTCTCGCCGTTTTTACTGCGCCAATAGTTTTGATATTCGCTGTTATAATTTTCGACTTTTAGCTGGGTAAAAACTGTTTTAACCGGCTCTATTTCTTCGGGAATTAAGAATAAATCCCAAACATATTTATTGATTACTTCTGCTGCCGAGTATCCTGTACTTTTTTCGCAAGCTTGGTTAAACCGGACAATCCGGCCTTGGCTGTCGAGAACTACAATCAAGCAAGCCGTCGTCTCAATGACTTTGGAAATAATCTTACGTTCTATTTCTTGTTCTTGTTCTACGGACTTTAAGCCAGCATACCAAGCGCTAACCATTGCAGTGGCCAAAAGTAAGATTACAGGAGCTGCCTGGTATGAAAACAGTAACAGAGTTGTCAGCAGTAAAGCGGTGCCGGCACTCAATGTAGCAATTTTGTAAGATGTAATGGGTGAGGTCAAGACCTGAAACCGACTCATTTTTATTGACCTGTAGCGATGGCGCGATCGCACTATTGCTGATGTCGATGAAACAACCTGGTTAAAACTTAGTTAAAACTAAGTATTTATTTTTTCTATACAAAACCACATTTGTCGGCTCTGTGCCATCTTCCCAGAGACAGATTGGCATGGGGATTTCTGCTGAATCAACTGCTATCATAGATCAAGGGACAAATTAGATTATCTAATTTCTGGGAGCAATAAGCGAGTGAATCACAAGCTGGCAAAAATTATCGGGTTATTTTTCGCAGCCGCCACCCTCTTTGGATTCGTCGGTTACGCGCTGCAAAATCCCAACTTCGCCAGCAACTCAGCGATATCGATCGGCTTCCCCAATCTTACCACCCTGGCCGCCGGGGCGATCGACAATAAACGATCCCAAATCTATCTTAACGGAACTTGGCAATTTGTCCCCGCAGTTGGCAACCCCCAAACCCCCCCCGTCTCCCCAAATTGGGGTTCCATCTCGGTGCCGGGAGACTGGCAAAAAGAAAACAACGAATCCGTACCCGGAATCATCACTCGCGGCATCGGCAAAGATTGGGAAAGCTTCAACAGTAAACAACTATCAAAAGCTTGGTATCAGAGAAATATAGACATTCCCGGCGACTGGACAAACCGCCGAATTTTTCTCGACTTAGCCAGAGTCAGCACCGATGCAGTCATCTTTGTCAACGGCATTAACTGCGGTCAAATCCCCTGGCCCTACGGCACTATTGAAATTACCAAAGCAGCCAAACCAGGTCAAAACACCCTATCTATTTTAGTGGTGGCAGTATCCGATGAAAAGGAAAAAGCCGTCATCATGGGCCCCACAGAAATCTACACAGAAAAATCCAACTTGCAATCGCGGGGAATCATCGGCGAAGTAAGGCTTCTGAGCCTTCCCCCAGGCCCGCTAATTAGCGACGTATTCGTCCAAACTTCTACCAGAAAAAAGCAAGTTAAATTAGATGTAGAACTCAAAGACGTTGCCCAAAGCGGTCAAGTTAAATTAATCGCGGAAATGCTCGACGAAAAAGGCAAAGTACAACAAAAATTCACCGCAACTGCCAAGGTTCAAGCTAAACCAATTCAAACCGTCCAAGTTCAGTGGAATTGGCCAAATCCCCGTCTTTGGGATGTCGGGAAACCAAACCTTTACACCCTGCAATTAGAAGTAAAAGGCAGCGGCATAGACACGCAATACCACCAACCTTTTGGCTTCCGCGAATTTTGGATAGAAGGGCGCCAATTTTTCTTAAATGGAACTGAATTTCGGCTGCGACCAATCTTGCACTCGGATACTTGGCAAGGCGGGACATTAGAAGTGGCGGATAGCCTAATTGATGGCTACGTAAAAGCAGGTTTTAACATAACAGAAATGTGGCCTTGGAATCACGACGAACGGGGTAGATGGCACTTCCGAGAGTTATTTTCCGAAAGAGCAGACCTCAAAGGTTTTCCCATTATGGCTCCCGCTTTAGACATTAGTCCTATCGCTTGGAACGGCAAGTGGAAGAACCCCCTGTGGAAAAACCGCTGGAAAGACCGAATGGTGACAGAAATGCGCCGCTACCGCAATCATCCATCAATATTAATGTGGGCGACAAGTCCTAATTTTTTCGGCAACGCTGACGACCTAAATCCCCGTCGCATCGGCAAAAGCAAAGTAGAAGGAACTCTCAGTCCCTCGGACAACCAGCGTTTGCGGGTCAACACTCCGCTAGGAAATGACGCTATAGCTGCGATAAAATCGGCTGACCAAACCAGACCTGTGATGGTACACCAAGGCGCCAACTTCGGTGATGTTTATGCGCTGAATTCTTATTTAAATCTGATTCCCTTGCAAGAACGAGAAGAGTGGATTTCTGAGTGGAGCAAAACCGGGGAAAGGCCCTACATGGCAGTCGAGTTTGGGACTCCTCTGCACGCAACGATGATGCGGGCCCGCAAAGGTTTTGGTCAGGCAATTCTCAGCGAACCTTGGATGACTGAGTTTACGGCAATTTATTTTGGTAAGCAGGTTTACGAGTTGGAAACTGCCGCTTATAAATCTAAAATTCGCGAGCAGTTTGTCAGCGGTCAGGAGTATCAAAACTGGCATTTTAAAAAAGAGTTGGATTTTGCACCAGCTTTTCAAAAGTTGCAGCAGTTATTCAGTACAAATACTTGGCGGAGTTGGCGGACTTTTGGAATGTCTGGGGGGATGATTCCTTGGAATGACGGACATGGTTGGGAAGTTTCCGAAGCTGGCCGAAAAAAGGTGAATATTGGGGCATTTCAACCTGGTGGCAGGGGAGTTTATTTGAAGCAAGTCTCGAATAATCTTTTGAATTATTTGCAGCCCGAAGCTTACACTGTTCATCCTGGGGGCGAGGCAATTATGAAGAATAATAGCTCGACTTTGGCTTGGATTGCTGGTGCTAGCCCGGTTTTTACTGCGAAAGATCACAATTTGTTCGTGGGCGGAAAACTGGCAAAGCAAGTAGTGTTAATTAACGATACGCGGGCCGCGCAAGAATTTTCGTTTAAGTGGCGGGTTTTGGTGGGGGGGAAAAAAGTAAAAAAAGGCGAGCAAAAAGGGACAATAGAGTCGGCAGGCACGCTGTTTTTCCCAATAGACGTAAATTTGCCAAATACCATTTCGAGGAAGGCTGATGGCGAAATTCGCTTGACTGCACTGGTGGGCGACCGATCGCATTCTGATACATTTGCTTTCCGCGTTTTTCCGAATCAAGCCAAAAGCAAGGAGACGCTGACAATCTTCGATCCAGCGGGCAAAACCTCGGCTATGTTAAAACAGTTAGGTTATCAGCTTGTACCGTGGAATGGTTCGCAAGTTTCATCGCTATTAATTATCGGTAGGGAAGCGTTTTCGAGTGGGGAAAAATTGCCGGGAAATGTAGAAAATTTTGTCCGAAACGGCGGCAAAGCAATTGTGTTTCCTCAGCGCCGGGAATGGCTGCAAAATACGGGTTTCCGGGTTGCTGCCCACGTCAGTCGCCGCGCTTATCCAGTTGACAGCAACCACCCGGCAATTAGCGGTTTAGACAGTGAAGATTTGCGGGATTGGGCGGGGGAAAGCACGTTGGTTGAAGCTTATCCAAATACAATCCAAACTGGCCCTAATTTGAGTCCGGCAAATAAACCTTGGTACGGCTGGCGTTGGGGAAATCGTGGCGGTGTCAGTAGCGCTTCAATTGAGAAACCGCACCGCAGCAGTTGGCGCCCAATTTTGGAATCTGAGTTTGATTTAGCTTATTCGCCGCTGATGGAATTGGATTACGGAAAAGGGCGGTTGATTTTAAACGAGTTGGATTTGGAAGACCATTATTCTGTAGATGCTGGGGCGGCGCAGTTAGTGCAACAAATTGTGAGTTACGGGATAAATTCTCCGGTACTTGGAAAGCCGGATCAAGTGGTTTTAATTGGGGGAGATGAGGATGCCCAAAAATTGGACAGTTTGGGGGTAATTTATCAGCGCGCTAGTTCGCTTTCTAATGATGTTGGTTTGGTCATTGTGGGGAGAGAAGCGAATCTGAAAGATGCAGATTTGCGCGGTTATTTGAATGCTGGCGGGAAGGCGTTTTTCTTGCCGCGCCAAGTGCCTGCTGCGGGTTTGGGTGTGGGTTTGCAGCAAGCGCAGGATTTCGGGGGTTCGCTGGCGGTTCCGAGTTGGGATGAGGTGAAGGGGGTTAGCGCCTCAGATTTGCGATCGCGCTCTTTTTATGATACTTGGTTGATTAAGTCTGGGGGAGAAATCGGCGCTGACGGTTTGTTAAGTCGGGTACAAGTTGGCAAGGGTGTGGCGATTTTTTCTCAGATTGAACCGGACAGTTTGAATGCTGATACTAAGACTTATTTGCGTTTTACTCGCTGGCGGCAAACCAGGGCCAATGCTCAGATTTTGGCTAATTTAGGGGCGAGTTTTAAGGCGGATGGTTCTGTGTTTAACGGTTCGAGTCGGGAGTTTTATCACTGGGATTACAGAACGGATTTTGAGTATGGGGATGATCCTTATCGATATTATCGATGGTAGGTGTTACCACTCTATTTTTACCGGATAGTTGGCTAGTATCGAATCGCCACTCACCAGCACAGCGTTTTCTACAATCGCTTGAGAAATCAACAGCCGATCGAACGGATCTTTGTGATGGTTGGGTAGGCTATCCAAGGTGAAAAGATGAGTTAAATTAATAGGTAACAATTCTATATTATTAGTCTGTTGCTGACTTTCTATAAGTTCTGGTAAAGGCAGATTGAGACTCAGCTTCCCCAGTTGGATCTTGATTTGCATTTCCCAAATGCTGCCAATGCTTAAAAGCAAAATATTGTCTGGGTTTTGGCACAATGCCAAAGCCTGTGGTGAAAGCTTTTGGGGGGAACTATCCCACCAAATGAATGTATGAGTATCCAGCAGTAATTTCATAGATTCCCTGTCCAAAATTCGTCTGGTAACGGTTCATCAAAATCATCGCTTGTCCAGATTGCTCCTGCGTGCAATCCTGCTGTACGCTGCTTAGTTGGGGATGCGATCGGCGCTAAACGGACAAGGGGAATACCACCTTCTGTGAGAACAACCTCTATGCCTTTAAGTGCTAGAGATAATAACTCTTTTAAATTTGTCTGTGCTTCTTGCACGTCAACTGTTTTTGTCAGCATTGCAGTTATCCAAGCTAGGGATTAAAAGTGCGATCGAACAGAGGTTAGCAATTTCAAGCTTAAATTGCTGATTTTATTATACTGTTAAATATCACAGGTCAAAGTGTCGCCTGAAGCGGGGGTCTAGTTTGTCGGTTTTCTTTTGGTTGCAGGTGCCGCAGAGGGTTTGCAAGTTGCTGATGTCGTTGCTGCCGCCGCGCGCTAGGGGGATGATATGATCGATCGTCAGTTGGGTTTCTAGCTTGGTTTGGCCGCAGCTTTGGCACTGGTATTTATTGCGGGTGAATACGTATTTTCTGACTTCTGGGGGAATGGGAATTCTGGGGGTTTTAGACATGATGATTTTTAAGCGCAGATGAACGCGAATGAACGCGGATGTTTGATGGATTAGCTGGGTGAGTTTTCTTGATTGAGAAGTTGGCGGCGCAAATCATCGAGGGGGGATTCTGGTTGGCTAGTTTCTGATTCGTTGTTTTCTGGTGTTTCTTCGACTTCGGGTTTCTCTTGGCAAAATTCTATAGTGACATTGAGTTTGAGTCTAATCTTTCCTTTCTGCCAGCCCTGAGCACCCACTCTGAGAATTTCACAATCTATACCTTCACCAAACCATTTCTCATATAAATATCTTATGTTATGTAATTTACCACCATGAAAATTACCGTCACGACCTACATCAATAATTATTTTCTGTTCGCTTAAGGAATTAGTGAGTGTCTCTCCTAACCCATGTTCAGGAAAAACTCTATTTACTGTTTCCTTGAGTTTTTCTACTTTAAGCATTGCGTTACCAAAAGATAAAGCATCATCATTGCCGCAGTTGTGCAAATCAACTTTATTTTTCATATTCATTGCTAATTTATTTAAACTGTCATCCTAACTATTTTAGAGTAGTATCTCTCTTTTGGCAAGAATCCCGGCGAATAGAATTCGCCGCTATACAAACGATGCCCGCCTCCGCGCACTAAGAATGTCTTCAACCCGCGTCGGCGGGTTTTGTCTGTGTAGCCGCGATTTCCAATCGCCTGGTTTCCAATCGCCGGATTTCCAATCATTCAACATCCCCCGAAACGCTATCATTCTGTCCAATTACAGGCAACAAATGCTCGTGCAATTTCATCGCCTGCAAACAGCTATTAATCCCAGAAACCGCCCGATCGTACTCTTGAATCTTTTGCTCATTCTCAGCTTGCCGCCGCAGATTCCCAGCAATCTTTTCCTCCGCCTCCTGTGCCAAAGTTTGCTCCAAATAATCGCGGGCTTGACTGTATTTCTGCAAAATATCATCAGCTTGCTTTTGGGCCAGCGGCAACAAATGCTCTTTCAGGGTTTGGTTGACAGTTTGGCGGAAAGTTTGCCGAATAGTTCTAGATACTTTCGGCTCAAAATCCAGCCGCAATAATTGTCGAATTGCTGGTTGGGCGTCCACCATATTTTCGCAGTCGAAACCTTGAGAAGTTTGCTGCAATGTTTCCCGGAATTGATAAATTGAAAATGTGCCTTCGTCGTAAAAACGGGGACTTTCTCGCACGTAGCGATCGCACTCAACGCCCGCCGCATTTACCAAAGCATCAGAAACCCGCTTTGATAACTCCTCTAACTGCTGTTCAATTCCCCCGTCGTTCCCCAACAACCGATAAAGTAATCGATAGTATTCAGACTTGCGAACGCTATCTTTCAAATACTGGAAATAATTATCAACCAGTGACTTAGTAGCCTCTACTAAAATATCTTCCAACTGATTCGCTAAATAATAAAGCGCCTCAACTAAAACAGCAATTAAAGGTGCTGTCGCATTGCGGGGATGATTCCGCAAAGTGCGTCCGTAAGCCGCCTCAACAGAAAATCCATCTAACAATTCATCCAAGCGCCGGATCATCCGAGATTGCAATTGCCGAAAGTCTATATCGAAAATATCGCATCTGTTCATAATCATTTCATTGACTTCTTCGGCGATATGTTCCCGAAAATCCTGTCCGACTTGCTGCAATTCTTGATTTAGCCGCAAAAGTTCCTGTGCTTTCATCGCTTCAATTTCGCGGGGCTGGCTGTCCAAGTTCCGCTGAATTGTTTGATAATGTTTCCGCAGTTGAATGCACAAGTCTTCTAAGTCGTCAGCTAAATTTTTGAACAGTTGCGGGCGTTTTTCTTCGGTGAGGTAACGGGTGATGGCTGTGCGAAAATCTTCGATACCGCTATCTTGAATTAATTGAGCAATTAATGGTTGTCCTTGTTCTGCAAGAATCCGCACGTAATTTTCATTTGGCGTTTCGTAGCTGTTCACTGAAATGCGAAATTTGCTCGGAGATAGCTTGCCGGAATTCGCACAGTATCGGTTAAACTCGCTGACAAATTGCGGTGTTTCTTCACTAATACCGATAAATTCTGAATCTAATTTATCATCTACAGAAACTCGCCCTTGACTGCTGGCAAAGATTGTATTTAAACCAAAGCGATCGCGCCCTGTTGTCCCTCGAATCAAACTCCCGTAAAATCCCAACAATCCGCTAGTTTTGTAAACTCTCGCAGTATCCCGAAAGTCGGAATTAATCAGATTGTCTAAGCGCTGTCGCAGTTGCGTGTTGTACCAAGTTTCGTCAATGCGGTTGAAAATGTAAAACAGTCGATCGCGAATTCCCGGATTTCCCCGTGTTTTTTCCATCAGCTCGGTTTCTTCCGTCGTCATTTCCCCAGACGAAGCCGCTTTCAAAACGCAGACAACTGCCGAAGTATCCGGGCTTTCAATTTTATCATAAGTCAATTCTGCATCCCGCTGCACCGGCGCATCAATTCCCGGCGTATCGATAATAATATTGCCATCTTGCAGTAAGGGATGATAACAGTAATATTCAACTCGCTTGAGTACAGCACTGTTACTACCGCGACGGGCATAGCTAGCAGCTTCCTTGAGATTGGAAAAGTTAAACTGTTCCATCGAGTAGGTAGCGTTTTCGAGAGTTTGGATGCGAGCGCGATTTGCCTCAAAACCTTCTAACAGCAGCATCAAGGCCTTAGCTTTTTTGGCTAGTTCGGATTTATTTTCGCCGCCTTCCGTTTCAATAATTATGTTACATCCCTGAGACAACAGCGACACTACATCTGTTTGATTAATATTAAGTTCAGTAGCCAAACCTAATTGATGGCAAAGCACAGAAGCTTGCTGGCTAATCTCAAACTCGCTCAAAAAAGTGAGAACTACGCGCTCTTTTTCCGGCTCAGCAAAGGCGATATAACATTCCGTACCTGTCGCGTGTCCTTCAGCACTGTAGAGCAATTCCCGCTCCAGCAAAGCATTAATCAGCATCGATTTTCCCGCACTGAAAGCGCCAGCAAACACAATTTCAAACTCAGGAGAAATTGCCTTTTTCAGAGAAGCTTGTACCGCCGTGATATCTTGTTGTCGCAAAGACGATTCCTGACGCAGCAGTTGCACTAAAGAATCAACTTGCTCTTGCAGACTGGTGCATTGAGGGGGCATTTGAGTCATGGCGGCAGACTGCTCCTGATTGTGGGAAAATTACCTTATTGTTAATTCTCTGCTAGTTCAGGAATAATCACAACAGTAATTTTACTTATGGGAGCCAGGATTGCTGAAAGTGCGATCGGCTATTCTGGCGACAAATCCTATCGTTTACGGTTGTTTTGGAATGATTAAACCGCAGAGGCCGCAGAGGGCGCTGAGTTAGAGAAGAGAGAGAGGAATAAGAGGAATAATTGGTATACCCACGGATTTGATATCATCTATTTACAGCCAAGTGGCTAAATGTCATATGTCAGTAAAATTTAGCCAAGCATCTCCTAATTTTTCGTACAAAATTAGTAGTAAGGCGCGCATTATTGCGCCCCTACAGAATTAAACGAGCGCATTGCGTACTCTACATTAAACCGATAAATCCTGACGCGGTTTAAAAGACTCAACCTGCCGCAACTTTTCGTATAATTCCCGTTCCTCTTCAGTAATTTCTTTGGGAATTAACACCTGAATTTCTACCAATTGATCGCCCCGATCGCCATTTCCCGTCGGATAGCCCTTGTTAGCCAGCCGCAACCGCTTTCCAGACGTTACTCCCGGTGGCAATTTCATCTTTACCAAGCCGTCCAGCGTCGGTACTTCAATATCTCCGCCTAACACCGCTTCGCTGGGAGTCAGAGGCAATTCGCAGCAAATATCTGACATTTCCAATCGAAAAAATGGATGGGGAGAAACCGTGATTTTCAAATATAAATCTCCGCCGCCCATACCTTGATTTCGCAAGCGAATCCGCTGGCCTGATACCATAGCAGGAGGCAGATTCACCTCGATCGCTCGCCCATCTTCCAGACGAATTCGCTCGGTACCGCC
This sequence comes from Microcoleus sp. POL10_C6, assembly GCF_036701585.1. NCBI lineage: Bacteria > Bacillati > Cyanobacteriota > Cyanophyceae > Oscillatoriales > Microcoleaceae > Microcoleus > Microcoleus sp. POL10_C6. The sequence continues at coordinate 49,870 of NZ_JAUBRB010000028.1, forward strand.
CGAATAAGCCCTTTCCAAAGGCAGAGTTAGCCTGGCCTCGATGTCTCTTCTCGTTTCGCGCTCGACTGTTTCCCTAATTTCCCGTCGCATTTCGCGATCGGCTATATCCCTTCTGATTTCGCGATCGACTATCTCCCGTCGCATTTCGCGATCGACTGTTTCTCGTCGCATCTCGCGATCGTCTGTTTCTCGTCGCATTTCGCGATCGTCTGTTTCTCGTCGCGTTTCGCGATCGTCGAAATCCCTTCTAGGTGGGCGAGAATTAGCAACATAACTCGTTTTCTTAGAAGCCGTACTCCACGGTTCAGAGGAGGCGACTCCCGCTGCATCATTCGCTGTCGCCATCCTCACTTCCCGGCGCCTTCCGAGCACTTGGTCGAGAAATTTATTAAAATCAGAGTAATCACTAAAATCTACATCTTCTGTCGGTTTTTTGCGGGTAGTTTTACTGTTTCCCCAAGTTTTGAAATTGGGAAGTCGCACCCCTTGCTTTCCTTGAAATCCTTTTTGTTTCCAGAATTTACTAAACTGATCGTATTGAGCGCGCTTGTCAATATCGGAAAGAATATCATAAGCTTCATTAATATCCTTAAACCTATCTTCAGCAGATTTGTCCCCTGGATTTACGTCAGGGTGCAACTGTCTGGCTAGCCGTCGATAGGCTTTTTTTATCTCATCAGCCGTGGCCTCTTTGGGCACTCCCAAAATTAGATAGTAATTACGAAAATTCTGCATAATTAGTCATTAGTCATTAGTTATTAGTCATTAGTTATTAATTATTAGTCATTAGTCATTAGTCATGCTGCTTCCCTGCTTCAAACTAGGGACTAATGACTAGGGACTAATGACTAACCACTAATTACAGCCAATCGTCGTCATCATCCCAATCGTCGCTTTGATTTTGATAAGGGCGAGTGGGGCGATTAGCACTGCTTCTACGATCGCCCATACGATCGCCCATGCGATCGCCCATACGATCGCCCATGCGATCTCCCATGCGATCTCCCATGCGATCTCCCATGCGATCATAGGGGCGATCGGGAATTGGATCGACAGTCGATCGCCTGTACGGCTTAGCATTGGTATAATAGCTGCTGTCATCGCTGCGTCGCTTGGTACTGTCGCCTGTAAAAGTCCGCTTCACAGACTCAAAGAAATCATCATCATCGTCATCATCAGCAAAAGCTGAAACTTCTCGGCTCAAATCGTAAAGAGCATCTTGCAAATCCGAACCAACTTGGTCAACTCCCCGCTCATCATTGCGTTCCAAACTGTCTCGCAATTCCCGAATTAAAGTTTCAATTCGCTGGCGGCTTCTTTGAGCAAACTGCATTCCGCGATCGAGTGCAACTTCCCGCAACTGTCGCTCGGCTTGATAAGCTAAAGCTTCAGCGCGATTGCGTTTTTCCACCTTTTCGCGCTGCAACTTATCAGCTTGAGCAAACTGTTCCGCATCGCGAATCATTTGATTCACTTCCTGCTGAGTCAACGTCGAAGCACCTTGCACAGTAATGCTTTGTTCCCTGCCAGTAGTTTTGTCCAAAGCAGTCACCAACAGCATCCCGTTAGCATCAATATCAAAAGCTACTTGCACCTGCGGAATCCCTCGCGGTGCCGGCGGAATTCCAGTTAGTTTAAACCGTCCCAAAGACTTATTATCTCTGCCTAATTCCCGTTCCCCTTGGATTACGTGAATTTCTACCACAGTTTGGTTGTTTTCAGCAGTCGAAAAAATGTCCGATCGCCTGACGGGAATAGTAGTATTGCGAGGAATCAATTTTTTCATCACCCCGCCGATAGTTTCCAAACCCAGCGACAGCGGCGTCACATCCAACAGCAGCACATCGCGGACATCGCCACCCAAAATCCCCGCCTGAATTGCCGCACCCACCGCCACAACTTCATCGGGATTCACATTTTGATTGGGTTCTCGATCGATTAAACTGCGAACAACTTCCTGCACCAAAGGAATGCGAGTCGAACCGCCGACCAACACAACTTCATCAATGCGAGAAGGACTCAAACTTGCATCAGCCAAAGCTTGTTTGACTGGCCGCCGCAACCGCTGCACCAAATCTGTGCACAGCCCCTCAAATTGACCGCGAGTCAGCCGCGTCTCCAGATGCAAAGGCCCATCTTCATTCGCATCGATAAACGGCAAATTAATCTCGGTAACACCGACTCCCGACAGCTCAATCTTGGCTTTTTCAGCCGCTTCGATCAAGCGCTGCAAAGCTTGCCGGTTGCGACGCAAATCAATTCCTTCTTTTTCTAAGAATTGATCGGCCAACCAGTCAACAATTTTAGAGTCAAAATCATTGCCACCTAATTGAGTGTCGCCGCTAGTTGCTTTAACTTCAAATACGCCGTCTCCAACGTCTAAAATCGACACATCAAAAGTACCGCCGCCCAAATCAAACACTAAAATAGTTTGACTTTCTCGCCTCTCCAAACCATAAGCCAAAGAAGCCGCCGTCGGTTCATTTAAAATCCGTTTGACCTCAAGTCCGGCAATTCGTCCAGCATCCCGCGTCGCCTGTCGCTGCGAGTCGTTGAAATAAGCGGGAACAGTAATTACAGCCCCCGTTACCTCTTGTCCCAGATAGCGGCTGGCTTCATCAGCCAGTTTCCGCAACACCATCGCCGAAATTTCCTCTGGGGCAAAATCTTTTTTCAGGCGGGGACACTTGATTTTGATGTTCCCGTTTTCGTCGCGGCGAGTTGTGTAAGGGACGCGCTTTGATTCTGGAGTCAGTTCGGTATATTTGCGTCCGATGTACCGCTTGACGGCGTAAAAGGTGTTTTGCGGGTTGAGAACAGTCTGGCGTCGGGCCATCTGTCCAACCAGGCGTTCTCCTTCCTTTGTGAAAGCGACTACCGAGGGAGTTGTCCGCATCCCTTCTGCATTGGCAATCACAACCGGTTTGCCGCCTTCCATGACGGCTACTACTGAGTTTGTTGTTCCGAGGTCAATGCCAACTACTTTACCCATGCGTCTGTTGTCTCCTGTGGCGTTGTGTGTAACTTTTTCAATATAAGCGTTAAGTATGATTGCACTTATTGTACCGCGTCGAGAAGCGGGGGCTGCAGGGGGATTGCCTCACCTGCGGTTCAGGTTGCTGGGGTTGGCTGGGTGCGATCGATCCACTGGTGGATCGGCGAGATCCTGCGAGAAGTAGGAGTGTCAACTTGGAAAAGCAGTGTATGTTCATCTTTTGACAGCAAAAAAAATTTCAGAATAGATTAACTAATGCGTTTTGCTAAACTAAAAGCAGCTAGCAGGATTGTTGAGTAAACAGGAACATACAAATATGACTGTCAACTCTGTTCAAAATTCAGAATCCTCTCAAGAACACTCGATCGTTGACGTGCAACAGACAAGCTGCTGCATTGTCGGAGGTGGGCCTGCAGGTGCTGTTTTAGCCTTACTTTTAGCGAGGCAAAACATTCCAGTCATCCTGCTAGAACTACACAAAGATTTCGATCGAGAATTTCGCGGCGATACGCTGCATCCGTCTGTAATGGAAATTATGGAGCAATTGGGTTTAGCAGAAAAATTGCTGCAATTGCCCCATACAAAAATGCACAAACTCACCATCCAAGCTGCTGGGAATACCGCCACACTCGTAGATTTAGCCTGTCTTAAAACCAAGTATCCTTACATCACTATCCTTCCCCAAGTCAAGTTTCTCGAATTCATCACTGCCGAAGCGCAGCGCTACCCCAGTTTTCAGCTAGTAATGGGAGCTAATGCACAAGAAATGATCGTAGAAAATGGGGTTGTGTGCGGAATTCGATACCGGGGACGCGGGGGATATCATGCAGTGCGATCGACCCTCACAGTCGGTGCAGACGGTCGCTTTTCCCGCCTGCGCCAATTAGCAGGTTTTGAACCGATTAAAACTTCCCCGCCGATGGATGTCCTTTGGTTTCGTTTGCCGCGCAGGGCCGATGATGTCCAAGATTTTGGCGTGGGAGGTCGAGCGGTTGGAGGTCATTTATTAGTCATGATTGACCGCTTGGATTATTGGCAACTCGGTTACATTATTCTGAAAGGCAGCTATCAGAAATTGCGCGACTCAGGAATAGAAGCTTTGCAAAAATCTGTTGCTGAATTAGCACCAGAATTTGCGGATAGGGTCGAGCAACTGAAAGATTGGTCGCAAATTTCTTTCTTGTCGGTTGAATCGAGTCGCCTTCCCCGCTGGTATCGTCCCGGTTTGCTCTTAATTGGGGATGCCGCTCATGTCATGTCGCCTGTAGGCGGTGTGGGAATTAACTATGCTATTCAAGATGCTGTCGTCGCGGCTAATGTACTCAGCACCCCCCTGAAAAATAATCACTTGCATCTGTGGGATTTGGCAGAGGTGCAGCGACAGCGGGAGTTGCCCACACGCATTATTCAAGCATTTCAGTCGTTTGTACAGGAGCGAATTATTAAGGGGGCATTAGATACAAATCGACCGTTTACACCGCCACTTTTGTTGCAGTTACCAATTTTGCGAAATATTCCAGCGCGATTAATTGGTTTTGGATTAAACCGGGTTCGGGTGCGAAATCAATGAGATACACCAATCCTAAATATAGAGGTAGAATGACGCACGGGTGGTCAGAAATCGGGTTTTTTGACGAAAATCTTTCGCACTCACCCAGATATTCGGTAAAAAACCCGGTTTCTTTGGCATAGATGAGTAATTCCTGACCAGATTGAATTTCAGTACCAACTTAATGAGGCCAGAGTTATGCAAAGTATTAAAGTACGATCGCGCGTTGGTGCAGACAGAATTACTTGTTGAGAAATATTGTTTGCAGACTTAGAGGAAAACGATGATCGAACAACTGACCCCGCAACAAAAAGCCCTGATTCCAGTTTATCGAGAAAAATGGCGAAAAATTGCACTCTCTACTGAGCCGATCGAGCGCGAAGCAGCAGCAAAATCCGTAAGATTTGCCTATGCAGCCCTCGGCTATAAAGAGCCGCAGATAATAATCTGTGATAGCCCCCGTGCAGCTTTCGATCGCATCTTCATCCCAATTTTTGAAAGCTGCCAAAAATCTCCATCTGGAAGAAATATCAAACAGGAAATAACCGCAGTTTTAGGCCATGATCTGACATACAAAATGCTGAGTCAAATAGTGACCAGAAAAGAGGAGTTTTTTTTTCTCTGCTGAATACAGAGGTATATAGATTTCTAAGATACCAATTGGTAGACTATTTTAACCTGCTGCTGTGGTCAGCATTTGGCAGTTTAGAAAGCTGTATCAATTGTCGCAGGCAAATCACCGGAATTTATACATGGCACGAAAGATGGCGTAAATTCGATAGGTTTGCCAGACACCAACACAATGACATCAATAAATTTTTTTTTGCATCGATATCTCGCGGCGCGTTAAGTGATTTCTATATTTCAGTATTAAACGGCGATCGCGATCCAGTTAAATGGAGAGCATTTCAGTTGCTAGTTGCCAACTGTGGGTGGATTTATCCTTTTGAAAAGACTTGTATTGTGTGCGATCGCCCCCGCATCCTCTCCTTCGACAGTGAACACCGCCTCCACGCCGAAGGAGGGCCCGCCATTCAATTTGCTGACGGCTACAGCCTCTATGCTTATCACGGCGTCACCTTACCCGAAAAATACGGCAAAATCCATCCGAACGAATGGCGATCGGAATGGCTTTTAGAGGAAGAAAATACCGAATTAAAGAAATTCCTAATTCAAACAATTGGTGATAACTAAGATCTGGCATCAATAGTTATAATTTCAGTTAAAACTTCCATTGCTCTCCCTATCAAAAACACCTACGTAAATAAAACTATGAAATTTACCCTAGATGTAGAAAACAACCCCACAGGCTGGCCAGACCACACTCAGCTACCCGAATCAGACGGTACTTTTGTGAAAAGTTTCCAAGAACATCCCCAAAGCATTCTGTTAACAGATTCAATTACTCCCGTTTTGCAAAGAATCCACGCTGACGGTAACTATTGCATCGGTCAAGACAGCGGCATTTACTGGCGATTAACTGAGCCGCTAGAACGGGGTGCGGAAGCACCGGACTGGTTTTATGTGCCTAATGTTCCGCCAACAATTGACGGTCAATTGCGCCGTTCTTATGTGATGTGGCAAGAATTTGTAGCACCGTTAATTGTGTTAGAGTTTGTATTGGGCAATGGTGATGAAGAACGGGACAGAACGCCTTTATTGCGATCGGGTCAACAGGAAACTAAGCCGGGTAAATTCTGGATTTATGAAAATGTCATCCATCCGGCATTTTACGGAATTTATGAAGTAACAAAGGCTAGTGTTGAAGTCTATCACCTGATCGAAGATAGGTATCAATTAGTTGCTGCAAATGAGCGCGGTCATTATCCCATTGAACCGTTAGGAGTGGAATTGGGAATTTGGCAAGGAATGTATCAAAATGTGGAATTACCTTGGTTGCGCTGGTGGGATAGTGAAGGGAATCTGTTGTTATCTGGATCTGAAAGAGCAGAACAAGAGCGGCAAAGAGCCGATCGCGCCGCAGACCAATTAGAGCAATTGCGCGCTCAGTTGCGAGGGGCTGGAATTGAACCAGAATTGTGAATTGTCTGAAAATGCGATCGCCTCCATACCCACCGATCACACCTAAAAACTTTACAATGGCGATCGGGAACATCGATCGCTCCTATTGAAGCTAAAATCACACAACAACCCAAAATAAATCTATGGGACTCTTTGACAAGATTCGCGGCGAATTTGTCGATATCATCGAATGGTTGGATAATACCAGCGATACCATTGCCTATCGATTTGAGCGCCACCAAAACGAAATTAAACAAGGTGCTAAACTAACTGTACGGCCCGGACAAATAGCAGTCTTTGTCAGCGAAGGTCAAGTTGCCGATGTATTCGCTCCGGGAATGCACGAACTGTACACCCGCAACTTACCCGTTCTGAGTACCTTAAAAGGTTGGCCCTACGGTTTCAACTCTCCCTTTAAAGCAGAAGTCTACTTTTTTAACACCAAAATATTTACCAACCTGAGATGGGGAACCTCTAACCCTGTAATTATCCGCGATCCAGAACTCGGCCCAGTGAGAATGCGGGCTTTTGGCACATACAACATTAAAGTTTCCCATCCCGAACAACTCTTAAAACAACTAATCAGCACTGACGGACTATTTCAAGTAGATGAAATCAGCGAACAACTACGCAATACAATAGTCAGTGCCTTTGCCAATTGGGTTGGCAATTCCCGCGTTCCCCTGCTGGACTTTGCAGCAAACTACACGCAGATGGGTGAACAGGTACGAGTTGCCATAGAGCCAAGTATCCAGCAGTTTGGGTTAGAATTAACTCAGATATTAATTGAAAATATCTCGATGCCGCCTGAAGTTGAAGAAGCACTCGACAAACGAGCCTCTATCGGACTTCTGGGAAATATGCAGCAATATACCCAATATCAAGCTGCTAACGCCATAGAAGCATCAGCAAATAACCCCAGCGGCGGCAATCAAGCATTAGAATTGGGCATGGGAATGGCACTAGGTCAGCAAATGACCAATATGATGCAGCCGCCAGCATCGCAAACACCGCCGCCACCTCCTCCGCCAACACAACATCAGTGGTATATTGCCCAGAACGGTCAACAATCAGGCCCTTTTGGATTGGAGCAACTTTTGCAAAATGGTTTGACACATCAGGTAATGGTGTGGCGTGCGGGTTTTGACGGCTGGAAGTTAGCATCGCAAGTGCCGGAATTAGCATCTTTGTTGGCGACAGTACCGCCGCCTCCCCCGCCAGCAGCAGCCTAAATTTTTGTTTGCATATTTAGTTAATTGGTAATTGGTAATTAATCTGCTTTCCCGATTACCAATTACCAATTACATCACCAATAAACTATTATGAATACTTCTGAAACTGCTGTTAAACGTTTTCCCTGTCCTAGCTGCGGGGCTTATTTAGAGTTCAACCCCCAAGCAGGAAAGCTCAAGTGTGCTTACTGCGGCTGGGAAGATGCAATTCCCCAAACTGCTGAAGAGGTAAAGGAGAACTCTTACGAACAATATCTCCAAGTCGATCGCACGGCGCTGGCAACTTTATCAACAACAGCCGTTGAAGTAAAATGCAATGATTGCGGAGCAAGTGTTACTTTTGAACCGCCGAAAGTAGCGGGTAAATGTCCATTTTGTGCTTCTCCAATTGTGACGCAACCTGCAAAGGCTAGCCCTAGCGTGCATCCAGAGGGAATTGTTCCTTTTGAAGTTACTGATAAACAGGCCAGAGAAAGCATTCAGAAGTGGCTAAGCAACCGCTGGTTTGCTCCTTCTGCTTTGAAATCCCTAGCCCAACAGGAGCAAATTCAAGGCGTTTATTTGCCGTTTTGGACTTACGACACTTATACGGTGAGTTATTATCAAGGTTCTCGCGGAGAGCACTACTATGTGACTGAAACTTATACAGAAAAAAACTCCCAAGGCGAAACTGAAACTAAAACTCGCGAAGTGCAACATACTAGGTGGTGGCCTGCTTCTGGCAGAGTCGATCGCTCTTTTGATGATATTCTGATTCCCGCTACAAGTTCAGTCGATCGCCCGCGTCTGGATGCGTTAGAACCTTGGCATCTCAAGGAGTCGCTGCGCCCTTACAATTCATCTTATTTAGCTGGGTTTGAAGCACAGCGGTCGCAAGTTTCTCTCACTCAAGGATTTGAATCTGCTAAAAATGTCATGGCCTCTACTATTCACTTCGACGTTTGTAGGAATATTGGTGGCGACGAGCAGCGGGTTCACAGCATTTCTACTGATTACAATGCTATCACTTTTAAGCATATTTTGCTACCTGTGTGGCTGTGTGCCTATCGTTATCAAAACCAACGATATCAAGTAATGGTTAATGCTCGCACCGCTGAAGTTCAAGGCGAGCGTCCCTACAGTGTTTGGAAGATTACTGCTGCTGTGGTTAGCGGTGTCGTCCTTGCGGGTGTTATGTACCTCTTGTTTACTGGTAATTGGAAATATATCCGTGTTCCCGGTTTGCCTCAACCCCAACCCCAACCAACTTCCTTACCTGTACCCAGCCAAAAATTACCGCCAGCGCCTGTTCCCTCTACCGCACCTGTACCGAGCCAAAAATTACCGCCAGCGCCTGTTCCTTCTACCGCACCACCGAATAAAAAATTACCGCCAGCGCCTGTTCCCTCTTCACTGTAGCAATTCTGGATGGAGCAATCATCGGAGGCGGCGGAGGCATCGTCGTCGGTGGAGTAGTCGCGATCGATGTCAGTAAAATTAACTCAATTATTATTTGCTCCGAATCAATAAATTTAATGTAAATCTGCCTTAAGGAGTACACAACAGTGTTTGTACGTATATTTTTTAAAACACCTAAATTAAAGAGAAAAAAATCTCTTTAATTTAGGTGTTGCTTTAAGGATAGATTATGAGTACAGTCGATTTAATTGTACTGAGGATTTTAATTAAAACCAATAATATTTTTAGAAGAAATAGACTAAATACGAAGTATCGACATTTAAAAACACGTTCAAAAACTGCACCTTATAGCATATCAAAGATACAAAGAAAGCAAAATTTTGTATATGTATTGTATCAAAAATTTAAACAAATCTTTAATAATTAGTACAATAAACGAAGTTTTTATAACATAATTTGAGGATAAATTGTATGAATCAAAATCAAATTAAGTGGCTGGCCGCAGCTCTAATGCTAATAGACCACATCGGATTTATGCTTGAAGCAGAACCCATGCGTATCATCGGCCGCCTCAGTTTTCCGTTGTTTAGTTGGGTATTTGCTCAAAACTGGAAACGACCGGGGGACAAAAATCCTCTAATTACTCGACTGATATTATTTGGGGTACTTTCTCAAATACCTCATATGTTACTTTTTGGCAATTTACAGTTAAACATCATGTTTAGCTTTGCCGTAGCAGCACTAACTTTGAGCTACATCCGACGCTTCGATCGCAAAATTGCAGTTTTAAGCACAGGTCTAGTAACTGCTCAAATTTTAGGAGTGAGTTACGGCTGGTATGCAGTGGCTTGCCCGCTATTGATGATTAGGTGGAAAGGAGGAGGATCTCGCCTTTGGTGGTTCCGCTGGACTATAGCAAATATCGCATATGCAATTAGTTGCAAAAGCTGGATTCAAATTTTCGCCCTATTCACACCGCTAGTTCTGGCATACTACGATAGCTCTAAAGACAAAAAACCCACGGCTATAGAAAAAAGATTTTTCTATTATTTTTACCCACTACACCTTGGGGGGCTAGCGGCACTGCGAACAATTGTCTAAATAAGACTGCGGATTCTAATTAGTTCATTGTTGATTTTTTATTTAAGCGAAGTACAACCGCGTCTCTGAGCGATCGCCCCCAGAAGAGCGCGATCGCTTTCTAAACTGTATTGCCAACATTCAATTGACCGAGGCGCTTCAAAATACTCAGCACACTGTACAAATCATTCCCCGGATTGAACATAGAAAACCAGCGAGAAAAAGCGTACTGCGGTGTTTCCCGCTTAACTAACTTGACAAACATAAAACTAGAGCCATTCGTTAACAATCCGTAAGTAGGTCGATCGCTATTCAGATTAGCTAACATATAAGCTAGTAACTGCGGGATGCCTACCTCCAAAGAAAACGCCGCTTTCTTAGATTCAATAACTACTACCCACAACTCCTGAAACAAAGCCAAAACATCCAACTGTCCACTGACAATCATTCCTTCATCTTCGTCCACAATTTCTACAGATTTTTCGGAAGTAACATGAAAAGGAGCCAGATAAAAATCAGCTAAGTCCAAAAACGGAGACAGCACAACCATTTTGACTGTATTTTCTAGAAGTGGGGGACGTTTGAGCAAATTCCTGTAACTTGCTTTCACTCGGTCTAATCGTTGTTTTTCATAATCGCTGATTTCTGGCAAATCATCTTGCCACTCGCGAAAGAATTGGTCATCCTCAACCCACTCTATTTTGAAGTTGGTTTCCAAATCGTTCAGCGCGACATTTCTAGCTTGAATTGTTTGTACCATAAAATTAAGCAATTCATCCAAATCTGCTCTTGATTTATGATAGCAATAATTGCTAAATTTCCGTTAATTCCGTTTACTAGGACACTTAAGGTCAAACCCGCATTCCGGCAAGTCCGGCAAGTCCGCATTCCGGCAAGTCCGGCAAGGGTTTAAACCCCTGCCTCAAAGCAAAAGTCCTCTGAAAGAGGACTAATGTATTCTTCAGTCCTCTTTCAGAGGACTTGCGCTATGAGACAGGGAATTCATTCCCTGGCGGACTGTGGGACTGAGAGAGGGCTCGCCGCATCCACCTTCCCCATTTCCCAAAAAAATGTAACGAGTTGTAAAGTATAATTAAACCGAAGCGAACACAGAGGCCAAGTAGTATCAAATGCGAGTTGCGATCGCCGGAGCAGGCTTAGCAGGACTTTCCTGCGCTAAATATCTTACCGACGCGGGCCACACCCCCATCCTCCTAGAAAGTCGGGACGTACTCGGCGGCAAAGTAGCCGCCTGGAAAGATGCAGATGGCGACTGGTACGAAACCGGCCTCCACATCTTCTTCGGTGCATACCCGAATATGCTCCAACTCTTCAAAGAACTTGACATTGAAGACCGGCTGCAATGGAAAGAACACTCGATGATTTTCAATCAGCCGGAAACCCCCGGAACCTATTCCCGCTTTGACTTTCCCGACCTTCCGGCCCCCTTCAACGGCGTCGCAGCCATCTTGAGCAACAACGATATGCTCACCTGGCCCGAAAAAATCCGCTTCGGTATAGGTTTGATTCCGGCGATGCTTCAGGGTCAAAACTATGTCGAAGCAATGGACAAATACTCGTTTTCCGACTGGCTGAAAAAGCAAAACGTCCCCCCCAGAGTCGAAAAAGAAGTATTCATCGCCATGTCCAAGGCGCTCAACTTCATTGACCCCCACGAAATATCTGCAACCATACTGCTGACAGCCCTCAACCGCTTCTTGCAAGAGAAAAACGGCTCGAAAATGGCCTTTTTAGACGGTTCCCCCACAGAGAGGTTGTGTCAGCCGATGGTAGACTACATAACTGAGCGCGGCGGTGAAGTACGGCTGAATGCACCCATCGGCGAGTTTTTGCTCAACGATGACAACACGGTGCGCGGCTTCCAGATTCGGGGCGTAAAAGGGGCAGAGTCAGAAATTCTGACGGCCGATATTTACGTTTCCGCGATGCCGGTTGACCCGCTGAAGTTGATGATGCCGAAACCTTGGGGCGAAATGGATTATTTCAAACAGCTCGAAGGCTTGGAGGGAGTACCCGTCATTAATGTACACTTGTGGTTCGATCGCAAATTAACTGATATCGACCATTTGCTGTTCTCGCGATCGCCCCTGCTGAGCGTCTACGCCGACATGAGCAACACCTGCCGCGAATATGCCAACCCAGACAAATCAATGCTGGAACTGGTTTTAGCACCGGCAAAAGACTGGATAGGCAAGTCTGACGAAGATATCGTCGCAGCCACAATGGTCGAGTTAGAAAAACTCTTTCCCGATCAAATCCCAGAACCCGCCAAACTGCTCAAATATCACGTAGTCAAAACCCCACGTTCCGTCTACAAAGCCACTCCCGGACGCCAGCAGTGCCGTCCCACACAAACAACTCCCATTAGCAATTTCTATCTAACGGGGGATTATACGATGCAGCGTTATCTTGCGAGTATGGAAGGTGCCGTGCTTTCTGGTAAGCTGACAGCGCAGGCTATTTCAACGGCCAATAACCAATGAAAAATTAAGAATTTTTCATAAAGACGTAAAAAATCTCCCGTTTTCTAAACGGGGGAAAATCAGTTCTAATCTTTAAATTTCTTATTCTCGGATGCTGCAACTGTCAAAACTCCAGTGCATGAGAACTCTGGCCTCTGTTGATGACTCCTACGAACTGTGCCGCCAAGTCACGGCGAGTTATGCCAAAAATTTTTATTTAGGCACTCAACTCATGCCCGAAGCCAAGCGTCGGGCGATTTGGGCGATTTATGTCTGGTGCCGCCGCACCGACGAACTCGTAGACGGGCCGGGTTCTGATGCAACGACCCCTGAAACCCTCAATCTGTGGGAAAAACGCCTAGAATCTGTGTTTGCCGGCCATCCTCACGACGACTACGACGTAGCTTTGGTGGATACGCTGTCTCGTTTCCCGATCGACATTGGGCCGTTTCGAGAGATGATTGCGGGCCAGCAAATGGACTTGTACCGCAGCCGCTACGAAACTTTTGAAGAGCTCAATCTTTACTGTTATCGAGTAGCGGGTACTGTCGGACTGATGTCGATGTCTGTCATGGGTGTGGACGAGTCGAATCCGGCTGCTAACTGGAATTGGCACTGGGGCAATAAAATTCCCAAAGAAGAAGCCATCTCCCTCGGTATTGCCAAGCAGTTGACTAATATTCTGCGCGATGTCGGAGAAGACGCCCGCCGCGGCCGTATTTACATTCCCTTAGAAGACTTAGCCTTGTTTAACTACACCGAAGAAGATTTATTCAATGGTGTAATTGACAACCGCTGGCGGGAATTGATGCGGTTTCAAATTCAGCGAGCTCGCAAATTATACGCCAGCGCCGAACCGGGAATTAAAGTGCTCAGTCCCGATATCCGCTGGACAGTTTGGGCGGCTACAATGCTGTACAGCAGGATCTTAAATGCGATCGAACGCAATCAATATGATGTGTTTCAGAAGCGGGCTTATGTTACCAATTCTCAGAAACTGCTGTGTCTCCCCGCCGCTTGGATGAAGTCAAAAGTGCTTTAACCGCAGGCAATTTTGCTGGCGATTCGGCAACGGGTAAGGGGTATTTGTCAAGTTACAAATTATATGATGTCCAGCAAATTGCATATTAGGTTTTTGGGGACAGGGCAGTGCCGTGTCCCTACCTGTTGTGTGTTAATTGGAGTCAATCGATTTTAGATTTTAGATTTTAGATTTTAGAGGCGACCCCACGGATAAATGCGGGGGCTTGAGGATTTTCGATTTTCGATTTGGGATTGATTCCACCGATAAATCACGTGGCGGGTACCATCAAGAAATTCTTGGTCAAAGTGGCGGTGTAGCGGGTAAAATTTTCAATTGGGCGATCGAACTTTCCAACAATTGCTTTTCCTGCTGGAGTTTTGCTTCTAAATTTTGAATTTGTTCTCGGCGGGCTTCAACTTCTATCAAGCGGCGAGACAATTCTTGACTCTGCAAAGTGAGAGATTGCCTCCAATCTTCTACTTTTTGGGCTTCTTGCTGCAAAAAATCGGGAGTAAAACCTGTTGTTAAATATTTCTCTACTAATTGTAGTACCCAGTTTGTAGCTGCTTGAATATCCAAAACCTGGCTATTTTGGTCAACATTTGCTAATACTAAAATCCCTGCATTTAAAACATTAGTTGCAGAGTTAATTGGATTGTGAGCAAAATCTTTCTGTAATGTCAAGAAACTTTCTTCACTAAGAATAGCCCAAGTATCATCAGAATTTTGGCAAGCCAGCAATTGCAGACTTATCTCGCCTAAATTTTCCTGATTTTGTACTTTGGCTAAATATAACATGAGGGTTATTAGTAATTGGTAAGTGGTAATTGGGTATTAATTATTGGTTATTAGTTATTTGTTGTAGGATTTGCGAGATCGTAGGGGCGGGTTTTACAAACAATCTATGCCTGAAACTAACTATCTCGTAAACCCGCCCCGGCCACAGTCAACAGTCAACTCTTAAAACAACTTTAGCCGATCGCGCCTGTGGTGCGTGAGAGTCAATATTTTCCTTGGGATTCCCAGATTTTTCGCCCTCACGCCGCCTACCAATTGACTAAAAACAGTCAACAGTTAACAGTCAGCAGTCAACAGTCAACAGTCAACAGTCAACAGTCAACTATTAAAACAACTTTAGCCGATCGCGCAAAATCTCCGCTTGTTTTTCGGCTTCCGCCAAAGCATCCCTCGCCCCCTGAACAACATCAGGAGTAGCCTTATCCACAAACTTCTGATTAGTCAAACGCGCCGCAGTATGCTTAATTTCAGCTTCCACTTTGCTCAACTTCTTTTCTAATTTAGCACGCAAAGCCGCCAAATCGACCACCCCAGCCAGAGGAATCAATACTTGCACAGTACCGACAACCCCAGCAATTGTCTGGCCCAAATCTGTATCCAAACTAGCAGTTACAGTCAGATTTTCGACTTTTGCCAAATCCTGAATGTAAACGCCTCCATCTGAGATTATTTGGCGTTCTTTCTCGTTTTCGCTTTGCAAAATCGCCGTCACCTTCACACTGGGTTTGATATCAGAATCAGCCCGCAAATTGCGAATAGTGCGAATTGTACCGAACAACAACTCAAACTGCTGTTCCAAATCAGCATCAATGAGTGATGCGTTTGCTTCAGGATAAGCTTGCAAAGCCAAACATTGATCATCACCTGTTTGAGTCAGAGTGTGCCAAATTTCCTCAGTAATGTGCGGCATAAAAGGATGTAGTAGTTTCAGAATCCCTTCCAACACCAAAGCAAAAGTTTGCTGTGCCACTTTCTTAGAATTTGGTTCAGCATCCTGTTGCAAGCGAGACTTGACTAACTCAATATACCAGTCACAGAAATCGCCCCAAATAAACTCATAAAGTCCCTTCGCCGCTTCCCCCAAACCGTAATTTTCCAAACAATTACGGCTTTGTTGCACAACTTGATAATAGCGAGAAAGAATCCAGCGATCGCACAATTCCAAACCAGCTTCCACAGAAGGACTTCCCAACTGCTGCGGAGTCTGTCCCTCCAAATTCATCATCACAAACCTGGCCGCATTCCACAACTTATTCGTGAAGTTCCGCGAAGCTTCCACTGATTTCGATTCATCAGTTTTGCGATCGTACTCCATGCGAATATTTTGACCTGCCCCAACCACTTCCTTAACCAAAGTGTAGCGCAAAGCATCAGTACCGTATTTACCAATCAACAGCAGCGGGTCGATACCGTTGTTTTTACTTTTAGACATTTTCTGACCGTTTTCATCCAACACCAAACCGTGAATGTAAACAGTATCAAAAGGCATCTTTTCAGTAAAATGTCCTGCCATCATCGTCATTCTAGCCACCCAGAAAAAGATGATATCAAAACCTGTTACCAAAGTAGTTGTCGGATAGTAAAACTCCAAATCTTTAGTTTCGTCCGGCCATCCCAAAGTTGAGAAAGGCCACAAACCGGACGAAAACCAAGTATCCAATACGTCTGGATCTCTTGCTAGCTGCACGTCATTACCAAATTTAGCCGTAGCTTTTTCCTTAGCTTCCGCTTCAGTTTTCGCAACTATAAAAGGTGTTGTATCAGTAATTTCTCCTTGGGTTTCGCTAACAGCATACCACGCCGGGATTTGGTGTCCCCACCACAATTGTCTGGAGATACACCAATCCTTTAGCTTCACCAACCAATCGCGATAAACCTTTGTCCATCTTTCAGGAACAAAGACTGGTGAGTTATTTTGGTCTAATGCTTCTAAAGCGCGTTGAGAAAGAGGATCTATCTTCACAAACCATTGAGTAGATATCAAAGGTTCGACCGGGACTTTGCCACGTTCGCTGTAGGGAACTGTATGCTTATAATCTTCTATTTTAACTAAAACCCCGTCAGTTTCTAACCGCTTTACCACATTTTTCCGGGCAACAAATCGGTCTTGTCCTTGGAACTCTCCGGCATTTTCATTTAAAGTGCCGTCCTTATTCATGATGTTAATAAACGGCAAATTGTGACGTTTACCCATCTCGAAGTCATTCGGGTCGTGGGCGGGAGTCACCTTGACACAACCAGTTCCAAAAGTCGGATCGACAAACTCATCAGCAATGATTGGAATTTCGCGATTGACGATCGGCAAAGTGACAGTTTTACCGATAAGATGCTTGTAGCGATCGTCCTGTGGATTCACAGCCACCCCAGTATCACCCAGCATCGTTTCCGGCCGAGTCGTCGCCACCTCCAAATAACCAGAACCATCCGTCAAAGGATAGCGGAAATGCCACAAATGGCCCTCAACTTCCTGCTGATCAACTTCCAAATCCGACACAGCAGACTGACTAGCCGGACACCAATTCACCAAGTAATTGCCGCGATAAATCAGCCCCTCATCGTACAGGCGGACAAACGCTTCTAAAACCGCAGCGGATAAGCCTTCATCCATCGTAAAGCGTTCACGCGACCAATCAACAGACACGCCCAAACTGCGTAATTGATTAGTAATAGTATTGCCCGATTCTGCTTTCCACTCCCAGGCCCGTTCCAAGAATTTTTCTCGGCCTAAATCGTGGCGAGTTTTGCCTTCTGCTTTGAGTTGCTTTTCGAGAATAGTTTGAACTGCGATGCTAGCATGATCCGTTCCCGGCAACCACAGGGTATTGCGTCCAGTCATGCGGTGATAGCGGACGAGGACATCAATCAGCGTCTCTTCAAAAGCGTGTCCCATGTGGAGACTGCCGGTGACGTTGGGCGGCGGGATGACGACGCAGTAAGGTTCGCCGCCGGCTTCTGGGTCAGCTTTGAAGGTTTGATGATCTTCCCAGTATTTTTGCCATTTGGCTTCGGTGGCTTGGGGGTCGTATTGCGGGGGTAGGTTTGCGGTCATTGGCGAGAGGGTGCAGGTTTTATATATAAGATTGTGCCACAGCGGGGGGAAGAGAAGAGGTTTGAACCACATCCGCGTCAGAGGCAGAGGGAAGAGCGATATTCAACGCGGGGCGAGTTTACGTTAAAATGAAGGTAAAATTAAAAGGTTTGATGGCATTATGAATGTAGCAGCACTTCGACATCAAATCGATCGATGGCTCGATCGACTCTCTCCAGAACATCTGGCATTAGTTGCGAGTTTTATAGAGTTTCTAAGCCAAAAGCAACGTCAGGGAGTAATCATTTCGCAAAATAATCTGCCAGAGGTTTTCTCAGCAGAAATCCAAGAGATGCCTCCTGCTAATTCTTTTAGTATTCCAGAACCCTCAGAAATTGACGGAGAGGGCCAATCTAAAGCAGCGCTTCTACAAGATTTTCGGCAAGCTTGGCACGAAGCCATGACTGGGCAAACCATTTCGGTTGCTCAAATGTGGGAAGGAATTGAAGAGGTTTCGACATCTTCAGTGGTAAAATCCTTTTAATATCTTATTTGACAGAAATCCCTAATCCACAACCCGCCTTCTCTGGGAGAAAGCCACGATTTTGCAGACAAACCGATTTTTTTTTGCCTTAGTCCTACTGGTAAAACAAATTGCAATAATTAAGAATCGCAATGAATAACAGTTATCAAACTCCATAAATTGCGTTTTTTGTTCTCAAACTCAAACAAAAATTTCTAGTTTGTAGGCGGGGTTTAACCTCGTATAGCAACACGGGCTACTGCTATACCTCGATTACTTCACCTCCTTATAATCCACTCCATAACTCGTATCTCGCCCCGAAAAATACGTCTTTTTCCCCGTTAAAGTTTCCAGAGTTTTTTTCGTTTCAGCCGAAGTAATCGAATTCAGCGGCACGCCGAACTTGCTAGCCAAGCCAGCCGCCACGCCCACACCTTGTCCTTGATAAATATTCACCGTCGCAATTCGCCCGACGGATACAGCCATACCGACATAACCGGACGATCGCCCGACAATTGCTAAATTCTTGACTTTGCTAGCCAAAGCGCTTTCTATGCCGAAATTATACACGGGCAGCGGCGGAATTCTCGCAGATAAATTCTTGACTCCGCCCCGCATATCGAAATCGTAGGAAAAACTGCCGATCGACTTTCCGGGTACTGTTCCTCCTTTGATAATCTCCTTCCCCGTCAACGGATCTACCACATCGCGAACGTTCAAACTTTGCCTGATATAAATCTCGTCTGGAAGAAATACTCTCACGTCTTTACCAGACTTCTTTTGTAGCCAGTATTGGAGATGTGACATTTCTTTAATCATTTCAGGAGTCGGTTTTCTACCGTTAGCTTCCATCTTCATGATTTGGTCAACTTGGTATTTAAACAGAAACCCGTTCCAGGAAAGCACATTTTTGTTATAAACGCAGACATTGCCTTTATCAAAAAAGAATCCTTTATTTTGACTAAAGGGCAGATTTCTGTCTATGTGATACGCAGCACCTATAGCTACGCTTCTGATGTCGTAGCCGTCTGTATATGGCTGATAAATCGTACTCCAGAAATTCCTCATCCAGAATTTTGTACTAGCCGGATCTTTAGATTTTGTAATGCTTTCTTTAATCTTTTTTACCAAAGGCCGATTGTAGAGAATGTCATCTTCTATTCGGCGGAATTCGGACATCGTTATACCTGTAATTCTCGGAACTACAGAGACTGCTAAAGTTTCATTTTTGGATTTTATATTCTGAGATTGATATCCTGTATAATAAGATAATCCGGCTTTTCTGGCTAATTCCGCGTCTTGAGTTACGTCAATAAAAGAGTTGGCTTTAATTCTTAAGGTGCTGCCTTTTACTTCGGCATATTCGATTTTTTTATCTACGACGTGGGGAGTAAGAGTTGAGTTGGAAATAACTCTGACTTTGGCTGCTGAAAGCATTTGCCTGAGAGCTTGATCTGCCCTTTTTGGATCTAAGCAAGATTCGGGCGCATCCGCTTTATCTAAGAATTCCTTAAAACATTGGGCGTAGGGTTGGCGATACCAACCGGGGATTTTATCTAAATCGATGTAAGCTAAACCGCCGCGGGTGAGTAAGCCGCCCAAAGGATCTCTTCCGTAGTTCGATCGCACGATCGCAACTTTGCCCTTTGCGCCTAAAGTTTTCTTCGCCCATATCGCCGCACATATCCCCGGTACTTCATCACCATATACTACTACATCGAACGTTTGCTCCGGTGATTTTTTGCGAGCTACGGGAGGCGGGCTGCTGGATTTTTGGTGAAGAGTTTCATTGTCTAAGGTGGCACTTGCTGGGTTTCTATTTGCGATATAATTTTCTATTTCTCTGAAAGTCGGATAATTAAGTAAAAGTTCTAGGCCGGCAAAGATGATTGCAATTGAAGCTAATTTCTTGAAAGTAGACAGCATTCACTTGACTCGTTTATAAATTTGCAATACCTGAAAGGGCAGTTCAGGGTTTACGGAGTTGAATATAGCACGTTTAGATAGTTTCGACACAAGTTTAAATTTTCCGGGAACCGTGGTAAACGAATCTTCTCCACCCAAACCTGGTGATGCTGTCCTTGGCCGCCAAAATGCTACAATTACATCAATTACCAATTTAAACATAAAAAACATGACTTTTGAGGCGGTTTTAAATCTGGTCAAGCACTTGTCTCTAGCCGAAAAGTTACGATTGATTAAGTGGATAGTTCCTGAAATAGAACGAGAATTAGTTGTTCGACCGGCTCCCCGCAAATCGTTGTGGGGTTTATGTGCTGACTTGGGAATTGCACCTTCTGCCGCTGATATAGATGAAGCTCGCAGCGAAGAATGGGCGAATTTCCCAAGGGAGGATTTCTAATACTGCGTGCTGTAGCTGATACTCATGCTGTGATCTGGTATATATTTGCCGAGAAAGCGACTTTCGGTGACTGCTAGAACGACAATAGAACAGATAGCTGCCGAAGGAAATCAGGTGGCTTTTTCATCAATTACATTAGCAGAAATTGTCTATCTGAGCGAGAGAGGGCGGATTAATTCAACTACTCTCGATCTATTATTGAGAGTAGTTGAGAGCGATGATGCCTTATTGGTTGAAATTCCTTTCGATCGCAATATAGCTTTGACTTTAAGGCAAGTTGACCGATCGCAAATTCCCGATTTGCCCGATCGCATTATTGCTGCTACTGCTTTGTATCTTAATGTACCCGTTATTAGTCGCGATCGCCGGATTCAATTATCTAGTATAGACACAATTTGGTAAATCTGAGTCACTCGGCGCAAGTCTAAATTTTCCGGGAAGTGTTGTTAGCGGTTTTGCCAGTGTTACTGGTTGAGGAAGGCTATTGATGTGGGTAAGGATGGTGGGTGCGATCGCATCTCAGATATCTGGTGTCGGGAAGGGCGATGGGTTACAATAATTTAAGAACAACAATTGAGTCACCTTAAACATACAGAAAAAATGGAAAAAGTTTTTGTACATCCTGAATGTCCTTTTTCAGTAAACACATTTAACCTATTGACCGAATTTTATGAAAACCCCAGCTCAGATTTTTACATGGCACACAAAAGAGATTTCTTAAAATATGTAGAAGAGCCATTGAAGTATATTTTCAGTCAGGTGGAAGATCTGTTGCCTAATTTTATCAAAAAATATATAAATTTCAAGTGGGAGAAACTTGGCTCCCTAGTTGAAACAGAAGGTTTACCATCAATAGCTTACAGTATATCTTTGGGTTATGAAGATATAAATGAGAGAGAGAATGCTTACTTAATGCTAAGATTTGACAACCAAAATTTAACTTTTGGTTTCTGTGCAGAATTTAACAATATATATCCTATGATACAGAATTATGAAATCTATTATAGAAATGACCCATTGGCAATCGGTAGCCTCAAACGTTATAACCTTCCCAATCAATATCATTGCTATTTAACTAAGCAAATAATTCGTTCTACTTCCACTGTGCAATATCGTAGGAGAATAATAAAACCTCAAAAATGTATTTATGAATTATTAGAAAGTATTATTGATGTAGCTAGCGAAGGACCAGCAGAATTTAATAACAAAAATAAAATTACTAATATTCAGGTTGCTAGATCGCTTGGAGCAGAAGAAGTATTAGGATATTCTGCAAAACAGTTAATTCACATAATATCACACACCTTTAAAAAAGTATTTCCATTATTTTTTTTGTGTTCCACTCTGCTGAAGGAGAATGATTCACCTCTAGCTATCATTCAATATTGTTCAGTCTATGGAAAGGAATTTAACCCAGTGTATCAACTAGAAGAAATTTCAGAAATTACTGCTTTTAAAATAACGCAACTAACCCAATGGATACACGCCATTAACCGCAAAGGCCAAACCATCATCCAAGGCCCACCCGGAACCGGAAAAACCTTTATAGCCGAAAAACTAGCCAAACACTTAATCGGCGGCGGTGACGGTTTCTCAGACATTATCCAATTTCATCCCGCCTACACCTACGAAGACTTTATCGAAGGCCTCCGCCCCATAACTCAAAACGGACAATTAACCTACTCAATAGTTCCCGGTAGATTCCTAGAATTCTGCGAAAAAGCCGAAGCCTGTGAAGACACTTGCGTTCTCATTATTGATGAAATTAACCGTGCAAATCTCTCTCAAGTCTTTGGCGAATTAATGTATCTCCTAGATGACCGACAAGACACAAAACGCTTTATTACACTAGCCAGCGGTAAACTATTTAGAATCCCTACAAATGTCCGCATTATCGGTACAATGAACACAGCAGACCGTTCTATTGCCTTAGTCGATAACGCACTCCGCCGCCGCTTCGCATTCATCTCTCTTTCTCCTAACTATGAACTGCTACAAAATTACCATGATAGAGAGCAAACAGGTTTTCCTGTTGATAAATTAACTAGCATCCTAGAAGATGTCAATCGCGCAATTAACAACAAACACTATCAACTAGGCATATCCTTCTTTTTGACAAAAACTTTAGCTGAAGATATCCAAGATATTTGGCAAATGGAAATAGAGCCATACCTCGAAGAATATTTCTTTGATCAGCAGGAAAAAATGGATGAATTTCTCTGGGATAAATTTAAAGACAAATTAAGCAATTCATAATCTAACGCTACCATTATTACCGAAAACACGGCGTTACAGCATCTATGAAACCAGAATCGCCCCAAATGATCGAACTCACAGAATATAAATCCGAAAGCTTTGAACGAGATTTTATCCCGGAATCAGTAGGACAAAAAATATACCAGAATTATGCCAAGGAGATAGATATAGAATTTCCCAACCCTAAAACTAAATATAAATGGGAATTAAAATCTAAAGGCAGAGTTGGTAATATTCCAATTACTCCAGAATTTAACATTTTTATCCGCCCAAAAGTTCCGATAACAAACTTATTCGGAATGCTTGACTATGCCTACAAACTTAATATCAATTTTCCGAAGGGACAGATTGAGTGCGAATCTTTAGAACAAGTCTATGAACGATTAGCTAACATTCTTGCCCACAAAATTCTCGAACGCTGTCGCAAAGGATTATATCGCGATTACTTATCCAAAACAGAAAGACTCGCCTACATTCGCGGCCGCGTCGATTTGCGGTCAGCCCTGCAAAAACCTTGGGATGTTAAACTAAAATGCCACTACAACGAACAAACAGGCGACATCGAAGATAATCAAATTCTCGCTTGGACACTTTTCATCATTGGCCGCAGCGGTTTGTGCCGTGAATCTGTTTCATCCACTGTGCGAAAAGCCTTTCACGCACTCCAAGGATTTGTTACATTAA
Organism: Microcoleus sp. POL10_C6; assembly: GCF_036701585.1. Taxonomy (NCBI): domain Bacteria; kingdom Bacillati; phylum Cyanobacteriota; class Cyanophyceae; order Oscillatoriales; family Microcoleaceae; genus Microcoleus; species Microcoleus sp. POL10_C6. The sequence goes on from NZ_JAUBRB010000028.1 coordinate 73,304, forward strand.
AACATTTTAAATCAGAAGCTTGTATTGATAGAAATTATCACCGTTTGAATCAAGATTATCAACTTTTACACGCCTTATGTCGATTCTTTTTAGATAACACAGGGCCGAGTCACGAAAGTGGCGATCGCGAAATGCTCCCTTTTCTAATTGATATGGCTAATTTATATGAACAATTTGTCGCTGAATGGCTCAAAGCAAATTCACCAAAAGGCTTTTTTGTCAAACAACAACACCGAGTCACCCATGACGAAAACTATTTCGATCGCATTGACTTACTCCTAGGCGATAGTGAAACAAAAAAAGTCCAATACGTCCTCGATACAAAATACAAAGCTCCCGATAAAGTAGGCAGTAATGACCGTCATCAAATAGTTGCTTACGCAAATGCGTTAAATTGCCAAAATGCAATTCTTGTCTACCCGCAAAACCTCAAACAGCCACTAGATATAAAAAATGACGATATTCGAGTTCGCAGTCTAACTTTTTCCCTAGATAGCGACCTCCATGAAGCGGGAAAAACCTTCTTAAACTCTCTACTTCCCAACGCCTTCCCCTAACTCTACTCTGCGTCCTCTGCGCCCTCTGCGGTTCATTTATCCCCAAAAAAAGAGGCGCAATTGCGCCTCCCAAATCTTTCATGTCTGTGTTCTAAACACTAACAGCCACTTTCGCTTCTTTTGCAGTCAACTTCTCGTAAGTCGCCCGCATCTTCAATCCGACTAACACTTGGAACAAACCAGTTCCATTGTTAGAACCAGGATACTCGCGGTGCTGAAGCAACAGGTGAGTTAACTCGCCTTCATACTTCGCAGAAGTCTTGCTCAAATGGCTTTCGATGTAAATAACTTCTTCGAGATTCTCGAATTGACCATCTACTTCTAAAATCGAGACTTCGTGACCGTAGAAAGCATCAGGCCCGTAGTACATCTTAATTCCGGGATAGGAACAAGTCAGCTTGCGGCCGCAAGGAACCCAGTTAATTGTTGAACCTTCGTCAAACAAATACGCAGGCTCAAAATTGGCGATGCCTTCGCGCTGGATCATCTGCACGCGCAGAACCTTCCGCTCTTTGTCATCTTTGATCAAGTTGGTCGGCAACACTTGAATTACCACATCAGCATATTGCTTTTGCGGGTCGATGTAGGCGGTAAAATCCGGTTTGCGAGCATTGATCGCAAACAGCACGTCTTCGTAACGGTGGCCCCGTTCCGCCATGTCGCGCTGGATTTTCCAAGCAATTTTTACCTCGTCGCTGATGTCGAGGTAGACGCTGAAGTCGAGGAGCGATCGAACTCGCTCGTCGTACAGGGGATGCAGCCCCTCAATCACAATCACATGATTCGGCTCTACCCGCTCAGGAGGGTCGAGCAGACCGGTTTCGTGGTTGTAAATCGGCTTGTCGATCGCATGACCTTCTTTGAGAGCCTTCATTTGCTCTGCCATCAGGTCAAAATTGTTCGCTCTGGGGTCAAGGGCTGTAATCCCTGTTTCCTTGCGCTGCTTGCGATCGAGACAATGATAGTCGTCGAGGCAGATTACAGTAACGAAATCTTCCCCGAACAAATCTGTCAATCGGCGTAAAAAAGTAGATTTCCCGCATCCGGAATCTCCGGCAACGCCAATTAAAACCACGCGATCCGGCTTACTGGTCATAGTTTCCCTCTAACAAAATCACTGTTTACTAACTAACTCAAGTCTAGATTCCACAAAATTTCAGCCCGCAGGTAGCCACAAGCAGGCTTTGTGCTGCTTTGCTACCCCGAGAGGATCAAGTTCTCACCAGCATACAGCAGTGAGTTGACTGCCTGCCCGGGAAGACCCAAGCAATCTTCAAGGCAAGTAATTAATACTAACTTTAGCGGTTAATCTTACCAGAATGCGTCGGCCCCCTACAAGCTCAGCCTCATTAAACTGCTCGAATCTTCCTTGATCTGGTGGGGCGCTCCCCAAATCACAAGGACTTATCGGGGCAGATCCCCCGATCGGGTAAAATATTGGCAGTACGCAGACAACAATAGCTATAGGTCAACAGCCGAACGCAAAGCTGGCTCGGTGAGCGCGGCGTTCGGCTAGTAGGGATTTGATAACGCGAGCGATCGCAACTTCAACACTCCTGCCGACGTGGCGAGGCCCAGAAATTGGCGCGGCCAATTAGTCCCGATGGCCTTAAGAAAAAAGTAAATTGAGTCTAACGTCACATTCTCTTTCTTTATAACTCTGTATCGTGAAGGACAAGCAACAAATGTACAGCCCAAGCATATCTGGTGTGGCGGCCAACTCAGAATCAGGCAGCCGCATCTTTGTTTACGAAGTGGAGGGTATGCGTCAGAGCCAAGCAACTGACCAACTAAGTAACCCGATTCGCCGTAGCGGCAGCGTATTTATCTCCGTGCCCTACGAGCGCATGAATCAGGAAATGCGCCGGATTGCTCGGATGGGTGGCAAAATTATCAGCATCCGCCCCTCAAACAGCGCTCCCGAAACAAATGGCAAAGTCGCACCAGAAGCAGGGCTACAGAGTCAGAAATCTGGAGAAAAAACTAAGCCCATGACTCAAGCCAAGGAAAAAGTTCAGGTTCCTGTTAACCTCTACAAACCGGCCAATCCCTATATTGGTAAGTGCATTTCTACAGAAGAATTAGTCAGAGAAGGTGGCGAAGGCACAGTCCGCCACGTCACTTTTGACATTTCTGGAGGCAATTTGCACTATCTCGAAGGTCAAAGTATCGGGATTATTCCCGATGGGACGGATAAAAACGGCAAACCTCACAAAATTCGGCTTTATTCGATCGCCTCCACCCGTCACGGCGACCACCTCGACGACAAAACAGTCTCTCTGTGCGTCCGCCGCCTAGAGTACAAAAGCCCGGAAACTGGCGAACAAGTGTTCGGCGTTTGTTCAACTTTTCTCACCGGTTTGCAACCTGGAGATGATGTCAAAATCACCGGCCCCGTAGGCAAGGAAATGCTCTTGCCCGACGACGAAGAAGCCACCATTATTATGATGGGTACCGGTACAGGTATTGCTCCTTTCCGGGCTTATTTGTGGCGGATGTTTAAAGAAAACAATCCCGATTACAAATTCAAAGGTTTAGCTTGGCTGTTCTTAGGAGTTGCTTACACTCCCAACATTCTCTATAAGGAAGAGTTGGAGCAATTGCAGCGCGAGTTCCCCGATAATTTCCGCTTGACTTATGCCATCAGCCGCGAGCAAAAGAATGCTGACGGCGGCAAGATGTACATTCAAAACCGGATTCAAGAGAACGCTGAGCAATTGTGGGAATTGGTTCAAAAGCCAAATACTCACACTTATATCTGCGGTTTGAAGGGTATGGAAGGCGGAATTGATGAGGGAATGTCAGCCGCGGCTGGCAAGTACGGCGTTGACTGGGCTGCGTATCAGAAACAGTTGAAGAAAGAGCACCGTTGGCACGTTGAAACTTATTAATGTGTTACCTGATTTAATCTGATTTGTAGGGTGGGCTTGGCTCGCCCTACAATTTTTGAAGCAGTTTTGAGTCTTGAGGGGCTGGTTCACCCAAGACAAGTGTAAAATATACAGTAAGCTCACCGAAAAAGGGAGATAACTGACATGGTTATAACTTCTACCCAAAAACTCACCTTTGAAGAATATCTGAACTATCAGGGAGAATCAGGTGTTTGTTATGAATTATATCGGGGCAATCTAATCGAAATGCCAACACCTACAGCAATACATATCAAAATTTGTGAATTTTTAGTTTATCAGTTCCGGCGCTTCTTTGCAGCACACAACCTCCCGCTAGTTGCAATTGTCACCACCGCAGTCCGAACTGAGGAAAACTCTTCTCGCATTCCTGATGTGGTGATTTGCACTCAGAGTCTGTGGGAACAAGTCTGCGCGCAACCTGGTTCCGCAGTGCTAGATTTTGAAGAAAAACCGCTGTTAGTTATCGAAGTTACCAGTCAAAATTGGCGGGACGACTACATTCGCAAACGGGCAGAATATGACTTAATTGATATCCCTGAATATTGGATTGTAGACCCAAATCAACCGAAAATACGAGTATGCAGTCGCCCGGAAAATGAAGGCAGTTATTCTCATCAGGAATTTTTGCCGGGACAGCAAGTTCAGTCTGTACAGTTCGCTGAATTTATTTTATCGGTTAATGAAGTGCTATGTCCGCCCCTAGTTGAAGATTTAATTCGAGAAGAACAAGCACAGCTACAGCAACTAGGACAGCAAAATGAGCAACTAGAACAGCAAAATGAGCAACTAGAACAGCAAGTTAATGCCGAAAGGCAGCGGGCCGAAAGATTGGCGCAGCGGCTGCGAGAAATGGGGATAGAGATGGATACAGAACTTTAAATTGCCATGTAAAATCTGGATTAATTAGTCATGTAGATCCCGGACTTTTTTAAGAAGTCGGGTCTCTGGGTATTCAGTGAAGCCACGGTTATCATACAATGATTCTAGATGAAGTGAGTTTCAACGGGTCAAAGTCGTGGCTTTCAAAATTGGTTTGTTAGGTTTGGGTACAGTTGGCGCGGGAACAGCAGAGATTTTGCTCTCCCCAGATGGCCGCCATCCACTGTTGCAGGAATTGGAAATCTATCGGGTGGGAGTGCGCGATATTTCTCGAACTCGGTCTTTACAATTGCCAGAAAATGTGCTGACAACTGACCTAGAAGCGATCGCAACTGACCCGGAAATTGATATTGTAGTAGAATTGATTGGCGGATTGGAACCGGCGCGATCGCTCATTCTGCAAGCTATTGCCAGCGGCAAGCACGTCGTCACTGCCAACAAAGCAGTTATCGCCCGCTACGGGAATGAAATCTTCGAGGCCGCCAACAAAAAAGGCGTTTACGTAATGCTAGAAGCTGCTGTCGGCGGCGGCATTCCAGTCATTCAAACCCTCAAACAATCCTTAGTTGCAAACCGCATTAAAAGTGTCACCGGCATCGTCAACGGCACAACTAATTACATCCTGACGCGGATGCAAACAGAAGGCGCAGACTTTGCCGAAGTCCTGGCCGACGCTCAGCAATTAGGTTATGCTGAAGCTGACCCCACAGCAGATGTAGATGGATTAGATGCTGCCGATAAAATTGCTATTTTAGCCTCGCTAGCTTTTGGCGGACGCATCAAATTAGCCGATGTTCACTGCGAAGGTATCAGAAAAGTTAGTGCGGCGGATATTGACTACGCCGACAAGCTGGGATTTGTGATTAAATTGTTGGCTATTGCTCAAGAAACCTCTCACTACAATGGCAAGCAAGCTGAGGGAGAAAGCGAACTGCTGTCAATTCGAGTGCATCCGAGTTTTGTGCCGAAAACTCATCCGCTGGCTAGTGTTAACGGGGTTTACAATGCAATTTTAGTCGAAGGAGAGCCGATCGGGCAATTGATGCTGTACGGGCGCGGCGCCGGTGCGGGCCCCACAGCTAGCGCCGTAGTATCCGATATCATGAATGTAGCGGCCATCCTGAAAACCGAAACTGTTCCGATTCCTCATCCTTTGCTGAGTTGCAGTCACCAACACTACTGCAAAATTGCTCCGATGCAGGAACTTGTTACTCGCTTTTATGCCCGTTTTTTAACGCACGATACTCCGGGGGTAATTGGCAAACTAGGCACTTGTTTCGGCAACCACAAAGTTAGTTTGGAATCAGTTGTGCAGACGGGAATTCACGGCGATTTAGCAGAAATTGTCGTCGTGACTCACGATGTTAGGGAAGGTAATTTTCAACAAGCACTCGATGAAATTCGCGCGATGGAAGCAGTCGATAGTATTGCTAGCACGTTGCGAGTTTTGTAAAAGTGATTTGCTAGGGGCGGGTTTCACGGACAATATTTGCCAATAATTGAGAATCTATAAAACCCGCCCTCGCCCCACCATAAATCCCCACATACATTTTGCGGATTTGGTAGGGGCGGGTTTCACCTAAAATATGTGCCAATAATTGACAATCTCTAAAACCCGCCCTCGCCCAACGATAAATCCCGATGTACATTGTTCGCCTTTGATATAAGTAAAATTTGATGTGGGCTATCTGTTGTGTGGGGGCGGGTTTATGTAGATTGTTTGTGGTAATTAAATATTGTTGGTAAAACCCGCCCCTACCAGATAATGAAAGGAACAGAATTCGATTTTGTCGATCGCAAAACGGGAAGGCACTTGCTAGATTCTCTCTACGAAAAGTTTGCAAAACCCCAACTGCACGATACTTTTAAACCCAATAATCCTTCAATTTACATTCGGCACCAGGAAGGGCAAGTTATTGATGGAAATTATATCATAACAAAAGTGTTTGAAGACTCTCGCACTGGTTTTTATGCTGAAAGTCGCGTCCCCATTTCTGGCAATCATCCACCTGTTTTAGTGATTCGCGGCTACGGTTCTTGGTATCCTTTCGATCGCGTTTTGGAAGATACGCCCGATGTATTTATGGCAAAACTAGAACGCCAGTTAAAATCGGCGCAAACTGTGGGTGCTATTGATTGGATAAAGCAGCAATTTTACAGGGGAAATCCGCCGGATGTCATCGGAGAAAGTTTGGGTGGCAAAGTTGCTCAGCAAATAGCAGCAAAATACCCGGATTATATTAGATCCACTGTAGTTTTTAATTCTTTGGGCGTTTCGGAAAAGTTAGCTAAAACTTCCACGGCTAACAATGTTTTTCACTACTTTACTTTAGGTGAAAGGTATGCTTTCTGGGCAAATGAAGGCGATTACATACCGGGAACGATTTTTGTGATTTCCCCGAAAGGCAAAAACTGTGGTTATAAAATCGAGGAGGCGATCGTCCGAATGGCGCGTTTTGAAGGCAAGTTTCTCAAAAGGCGCGCGATTGTGGCAATATTGGCTCAGTTGCTTTTGCTAAATAGACACAATGCGATCGTCCTCAACAAGCGGCGGTCAGTAGTCGTTCAGATCGATCGCACTCAATTGCAAATTTTCCGAAAAAAGCGCTTTGTTTAAACTCATACAGAATTGCTTCAGGCCGCAGATGGCTGGTTTTCCCGCGCTGCGACTGCCAGAAGCAGACAAAGTGCTGCGATCGCTTTTTCCCATTCTTGCTTTACAGCGGTGGGTTGAACTTCATCAAAGGCGCTAACTAAACGAGGGATCGCTCGTTCTAATGCCTGTCTGGGAATTGATTTGTGCAGTTCAACTAAACGAGTTAAACTTTCTTGATTCTTCAAAAAACCGACTACCCATTTCGTAGTATGATCTGGACTCTCAGGGACGTTTTTAATTCCGAGTTCTGTTTGCAACCAGTCGTAAAAAGGCGGCAGCTTTTGAGCTAAAACAGTTCCAGCAGTTGGCAAAGTTTCTTTGAGTAAAGCAGTATCCAGGCTTTCCAAGAGTTGATTGAATTCCGGTGAATCCAGCAAGGTGGTTAATGGAAGTGAAAGCAGCGCTTCTGAAGCGTCAGGGGATACATTTAAAGTCCGCGAAAATGTTTGCAGCATTGGAAAGTCTCTGGTAGAGATGACTTTTTTAGCCTAACAATCACGCGAATCAATGAATATGAGCTACCTCATATTAGCAAAATTGTAAGATCTCGATCCCCAAAGAAGCCTCTAAATCTAGCTGCGTGCCTCTGCGGTTAATAATTTCCCATTAATAAATATTCTACACAAATTCTCCCTTAGCAACCATCACCACCTTACCACCCACCAAAACTGCTATTTCCCCTTCATTTTTGGCAGCTTGTAACAACAGCAAAGAAGGTCGATCGATTTCATAACCCTGCTCAACTCTGACATCAATCTTGGCTGACCCATAATAATCATGTTCTACCAAATATCCCGCCAAACAGCCGTTAGCACTGCCAGTCGCCGGATCTTCTGGAATTCCTAATGAATGGGCAAAAACTCGCACGTTTAAATCATTAACGTCGCTGTAGGTTTCTGGGCAAAATATCAAAATTTCTTTCGCTTCCATTGTATCAACTAGCTCAAAATATTTATCTAAGTTGACTTGAGCTTTTTTGAGCGAGGCGAGAGTTTTTAATGGGACAATTATAAAGGGCACTCCCGTAGAAACTTCTTGAATGGGGAATCTCGAATCAATTTCATCTGGTTCTAAATTCAGGACATTTGCTAGACTTTCGGGTGATAAAACTTGACCAAAACTAGGCGGGTTTTGTCGCATCCACAAAATATCTGCCGATTCATTGTGATAATTAAAAGTAACGGGAATTTGACCCACGGCTAGATTGAGAATTACTCGATCGACCTTTTCGCGAATAATCTCTTGCTGCAACACAAACGCAGTGCCCAAAGTCGGATGACCCGCAAAGGGCAATTCCTTCTTGGGCGTGAATATCCGCACGTCATAGCCGCCATCTCGCCGATCGGGCGATCGAATAAACGTAGTTTCTGAATAATTGATTTCTCTGGCTATCTGTAGCATTTGGGCCTCAGATAGTTCGGCAACTCCCGCACCGCAAAATACAGCGAGTTGATTGCCAGCATATTTTGACTCTGCAAACACGTCAACTATATAAAAATTCACATTTCCCTCGTTGAACAGTAGTTTGTGTAGCAGCGGTTTCAACCGCCGAGTATTATAAAATTTCTTGTTACCAGGCTCTGCCTGGTAACACAGATCCAGAGGCTCCGCCTCGCTACTTCAAACAGCGAATTGCTTCCAACATTCCCCTGGCTTTATTCAGCGTTTCTTCGTACTCCAGATCCGGGTTAGAATCAGCCACCAAACCAGCACCTGCTTGTACAGAAACCGAATGTTTGTCACCACCTAAAGAACGAACAACCATAGTCCGAATTGCGATCGCACTATTCAACTGTCCCTCAAAATCATAATACCCGTAAACCCCAGAATACGGCCCCCGGCGACAACCTTCCAACTCGTGCACAATCTCCATCGCCCGAATCTTCGGAGCACCGCTAACCGTACCCGCAGGAAAACCAGCTTTCAACAAATCCCAAGCTGTCTTATCCTGGGCCAATTCTCCCACCACATTGCTCACAATGTGCATGACGTGAGAATAACGCTCAATTTCCATTAATTCGTCAACTTTTACAGTACCGTTTCGGCAAACTCTGCCTAAATCGTTCCTGCCCAAATCAACTAACATGACGTGTTCCGCAATTTCCTTGGGATCTTGCAGCAATTCAGCAGCCAAAGCATCATCTTCTTGAGGAGTTTTACCCCGGCGGCGAGTGCCGGCAATCGGTCGCAAAGTTGCTATTTTTTTACCATCAGCAGTGTTTTCTGCCTTCACCATAATTTCGGGACTCGAACCGATAATCTGCCAATCTCTGAAATGAAAATAAGCCATGTACGGAGAAGGATTTATGAGACGCAAAGAGCGGTAAAGTGCAAAAGAATCGCCACTGTATTCAGCCTCTAGTCGCTGCGAAATAACTACTTGAAAAATATCTCCGGCTTTGATATAATCCTTAGCCTTTAAAACATTGGCACAATACTTTTCACGGGTAATATTGCTAGTGTAAGCCAATTCTGTATTTCCGGTTGTGGAACGGGCATCTTGCGCGTTATTGGGAGGTGTCCATTCTATGAGAGTAGATTGCCGGGAAAGCGGCGATTGCAGCTTCTGAACTAACTTACCAACGCGATCGCAAGCTTGCTGATAAGCATCTGCCAAATCAACGCCAACCTCCCGCAAATCCGCATAGGCGACGACCCAAATTTTCCGCTTCACCTGGTCGAAAATCAGCAAATTATCCACCTGCATCCACAACCCATCCGGCAAATCATTGTCGCTTGCTGGATGCACGGGAACTCGCTGTTCTATCCACTTAATTAACTCGTAACCCCAAAAACCGAATAACCCGCCAATTCCCGGCGGCAACTGCGGCAATTTCACCGGTTGATAAGACTCCAAACACTCGGTTAAAGCTACAAACGGATCGCCCGTAAATACTTTTTCGGAACCGTCACGGTAAACTTGAGTTGTGCGAGATCCCTTTGCCTCCAAAATCCACAACGGATCGCACCCTAAGAAACTATAACGCCCAAGTTTTTCCCCACCTTCCACCGACTCCAGCAGAAAACTGTAAGGTTGACCCGCACAAACCCGATACCACGCAGACACCGGCGTATCCAAATCAGCAACCCATTCTTGATACACGGGTACAAAATTGCCTTGTTTCGCCAGTTCCGAAAATTGTGAGAAATCGGGGAATATCATATATATCAGAAGGAAGAAGGAAGAAGAAAGAAAGAAGAAGGAAAATGCAATCCTGGGAATAATTTCAGCGATTAAAAGCGTCCTAACCGTCTTGGGATCAATAAACAAAAGACGGAAAGCAACATCCCTCCGGCGACTGATACTCGCCAACTGCCATCACCGCCATCGGCTTGAGGGCGCGCAGCCCCTCTTGCAAACACCAGCGAAACAAACTTGCGTACCTCAGCGGCAAGTGAAAAGAAAGCTGTGCTTCGGAGTTCGACGCGGCCGCCCCCAACAGTAAAGCCTGCATATCCGCCTCAGTTTCCGCGACGCTGTGGCCCAAAGCCGACACCGCACAAGTATAAGCCACAATCCGACCTTGTTTGCAAGCAACGAAGGGAGAAAAGTCATTCAGTGCGTCTTCAATCTCCGAAGTTCGATCGCACCTGTATAATTTCTTGCACAAAGCCGCACATTCACCAACATCCTCACTAGCCAGTGGCCGCACCTCAAACCCATGCTGCGACTGGCTGCGAAACTTCCCTTCCATTAACACGAAAGGTTCCTTCACCTCAAAACCCAAAGAAGCGTACAGCGACAGCGACGCCATATTAAAAGATTCCTGAACCAAACGGATACCCACAGCGTCCTGTCCGCGTTCCAGCAAAGCTTTCATGATTTCGCGTCCCGTGCCGCGACCTTGAAAAGTTCGATCGACACTGACGGGGCCGATACCGCGAATCGGGTTGCGTTCGTCCATAAATCCGCAGCCGACAACCGTACCGGAACTCTCGGCTACGATGCCAAAAAACAAGGGACTTTCGATTAGCAAGCTACTTATTTTGGTTGCAAAATCCAGCGTCGGAAAATCTGTAGGGAACAAGTGGCGATCGGAAATATCTTTAAAAGCTTCATAAGTAATGCCAGCGCAAACATCGATATCAGAAGGCTGCGCTCGCCTGATTGCGACATTCATTTTTAATTTAACGATTAACTTTTAATAAGATTAGAAGTTTGCAGTAGTATTTTGGCGCTGCGGGCTTAGCCTCCCGCGCCAGAATACTACTGCAAAAACAAGTTTACAAGCTGAGCCTTTCAAGGCAATATTACCTATGTTTTGCTCAGCGATGCAGTCATAGTTTAAGGATCGAAAGTCTTCTTGCCGCTGAACTTCAGCTTAGCCGGATTGGGATTGCTGCCAATATTGCGGTCAATCTTACCGTTGTAGGGACGACCTTCGTTCACCTTTTCAGGGAACACGCCATCTTTGGGATGCAGGTACTCAGTAGAACCGTCGGGAAACACGCGGTAAATTTTGTAGTTCGAGATTTTGAATTTAGCCCGCAGTTGCTGGCCGCCCAAAGCGATGCACTGCTCCTTGCGGGGCAGATACAGCAAGTTGTCGCCTTGACGCATGATTGCAGCGCCGCCTGTAGGCATTTCAAACACCTGTTCCTTGGGGCTAGTCCAAGTGATCGCGTACTTCTCTTCAACTAGCGCCTTGGTCAGCAAGCCGCCGGTGCTGCCGCCGAAAAGAGGGGGTTGTCCAGTGAGTTCTTCTGCCATAAACATATCCAAAGGATTTTTACGGCATCCTATCATCATGACGCGACACTGCTGTCGAAATTGTAAGGAAAGTTAACAGTTTTTGGGCGATCGATCTCTTCTGATAATTGATAATTAGTAATTAATAATTGATAATTGGTAATTTACACCAAAGTTAGAAAACAAAATTAGGCAGCACGAATCCCGAAAAAATAATCAAACAAAAATAGCAATTATTCGGGTGCTTGTGGGCACCAGAATAATCGCACATTCTCCTAATTTTCCTCCACACGCGATGATCGAAAAATTTACCGCGTCAACCCTAAGTCAAGAACCAATTAGGGTCATAGCCGCGGGGAATTTGGCTCAAAGCAGTCCAAGTTTCTTGATTGACAATCCCGTTGGCCTGAATCCCAAAGCTTTTTTGAAATGCGCGAACAGCTTTGTCCGTCAAAGTAGCAAAGTCGCCGTCAATTTCACCACCATAATGGTTGGAAGTTTTGAGAACTTCCTGAACAGTAGCGACTGCTTCCCCAGAACTGCCTAATTTGAGTATCGGCATATTAACTGGAGCAGCAGTATAAAGCGCCTGCCAAGTCAGCGGCCCGACAATGCCATCCGGCGACAAGAAAACCCGAAACTGAAACAGTTTCACAGAAAAATCAACTGCTTTGTTAAAAATTCCTTTAGCAGGCTGTCGGTAAAGGTGCAACTTGGTTAGCAGTTGTTCTAGTTCCAATACCGCTTTACCTTGAGAACCTAATTGTAGTTGTGGCTTTTTGGCTATAGGTTGAGTAGATTTCATCTGGGTTGTAGGTGACATAATCGATTTTGCTAACCTCTAGGTTTGAGTATTCTTCTGGAAAAAAACTTTTTCCGGGCGAAACATTTGCATTCTCAATTTTTCCCGAATCAACACTGGCGTTGGCCGTGCCTCAACAGATTCGAGCGACTTTTACCATATCGCGACTTGTGGACAAGAGACTTATACCATTTTAGATTTTAGATTTTAGATTCGGCATGACGGATTACTATGGGGGTTTGCAGCTTACCTACAGTTTGATTCTTATTTTAAACTGATATTAATTTTGGGCAGCCTCCCTAGGTACTCTGTCGCCAAACCGGGTTTAATACGGCAAGCGCGTCCTGAATCTGCTTTGATACTTTTGATTTTAAAGCTGAACACCGCGTGGCCACATCTCCTTTAAGGCTGATCTCACAGGGTGAGGATTGAGGGTGATATCCTTTCCGTTTGCATCGGAATTATTCATCTCTCTCTTCTCTTTCTCTGCGAGCTCTGCGTTCTCTGTGGTTAAATCATTCCGATGCAATCGGCATTAATATTATTCGTTAAGTCCGACAGGGGTTGAAACCCCTGCCTCATAGCTCAAGTCGTCTCAAGACGACTGTAGATTAGTATTTGATATCAAGTCCGGCTTAAATAGCCCCTCCTATCAAATTTGTTAGCATCGGGAGTATTCCTATCTCTCTTCTCGACAAGCGCGTGAATCAGCGTCAATTCCTTGTCCGGGGCGGTTAATACATTCTCTTTTTTTCACCGCAGATACAGGCAGATAAACAGAGATTAACGCAGATGAATTAGATCAATTCCGGTTGCACCATCGGGAATTGTTGACTGTTGACTGGATTTTACTATTTCGATGCTACCGCAATTGATATGAGAGAGGGTGTAGCAGCGGAGGCTGTTTCTGCATTGAAAACTTTTCTGTGCTATCGTATCTCGGGCGATCGATTAATATCGATTCCGGTTGCACCGTCCGTCATTGTTGACGGTTGACGGTTGACTGTTCACTGTGAGTCCAAAAAATGAAAATTGCGCGAATTATTTGTTGGCAGCTTGATTCGACTTTACGCCCGACTTCGGAAGCGCGGATTTGATATCATTCCAGCGCAGCCGGATTTGATATAACTCGATCGATATTTGCGCGCTCAGACGCCCACAAACCCGGTTTTTTACAGTATATTCCATGTCAATTTAGTACGGATAAACAGGGTTTCGAGCAACAGAATCAGTAATGATGCGAGAACTGTAAAGAAACCAGGTTTTGCGCGGTGTACTTCATAAACCTTGAATACGCTGTATCAATTGAGTCTAAACAGTGGGAATAGTAAAGTGAAATTCACTTCCTCGGTCTTTTCCTGCGGAATCTACCCAAATTTTACCGCCCCAGCCAGCAACAATCTGTTTGCAAATTGCCAATCCCAAACCGGTACCGCCGGCGCTGCGGCGCAAAGCTCCTTCTTCTTGATAAAATCGATCGAACACTACTTTTAAACTGTTCGCCTCGATTCCCCTCCCCGTATCGGCTACGAGCACTTCCACCATCCGAGAACCGTTGCATTTCGCTCTTATGGTGACGCTTCCTTGAGGTGTGGTGAATTTGCAAGCGTTGTCTAGCAGTTTGGAGAGCACCTCCACCAACCACTCTCCGTCAGCTTGCACTAAAGGCAATTCTGCCGACACTTCGGCGATAATTTCCGGTAACTGTCGATCGAGTCCGCCCCCCGATCGCACGCTGCTGAGGGCTAAATCAACGCATTCTTGTAGCGTCAGCGATTCTACATTCCATTGAACTTGCCCGCTTTCTAAGTGAGAAAGAGTTAAGAAGTCCTGCACGAGTTTCCGCATTCTATCGGCATCGCCGAGGGCAGTTTCTAACATGATTTGCCGCAATTTTGGGGGCATATCTGGTTCGGAATTCAAACTTTCCAAACAAACTTGAATCGTAGAAAGAGGAGTGCGGAGTTCGTGTCCGGTGATGGCAATTAGATTGCTGCGAGTGCGGTCTAATGCTTCTAATTGTTGGTTGAGTTCTTCTAAATGAGCGTAGGTTTCAGCTTGAATTAAGGCTGCTCCGAGTTGAGTGGCGATCGCCTCTACTAAAGCAATTTCGTCTTCTTCCCAAGCCAAAGTCGATCGGCACTGGTGCATTTCCACCATGCCCAAAACCCGCCCCTGATAAAGCACTGGTACCATTAACCAAGAGACAATTTGCCAATTTTTTACAGTTTTCTTCAGGAATTTTGTATTGACAATTAGGGGGTGTTGTGCTGTGTCTTGGATGTAAACTCGCTCTTGCCGCGCCACCGCATCGATCCATATTTGATTTTCCTGCAAAAGCCAAGTCTGGTTTAGTAGAGAACTAGCACCCGGACGCAAAAACTCCCGATCGATTTTGACCGCCACATCTGCGGCCTTGCAGCGATAAATCAAACAGCGGCTTGCTGACAGGGCTGTTCCCAGTTCATGCACTGCGACTTCAACGATTTCTTGCGGGTTGAGGGACTGCCGCATTGCCGTTGTAATTAAATTTACGAGGCGTTCTTTTCGTTCCTGGGCGGCAATGGCGGCGTATGCTTTGAGCAGTTTGTGCTGGCCTGCTTGCAAGTAAGTTACTAAGCGTTGGGCAAAAGCATCCCTCAATTTGGGATTGGGAATTTTTGAGTCTTTTTCCGCACTTTTGTCGGGTTTTGTGATTTTGGAAGCGGCGGATTTCCGCGTTTTTTTCGGTGTTTTGAGCTTGTAAGTAGTTCGCGCTCGATCGATCTTTTCCGCCAATTCCGGGCGATATTGGATGATTTTATCGAGCAACAATGCGGCAGCTTTGGAGCTTACCTCGCGATCGAACGTCCAAATTCCTTCAAATCTGCGAGCTTGATCCATCAACAGCGGCCCGCGATCGTCCTGGTTGTCGATCGGCACAATTTTTTCTTGACAAATCAGGCAAGTTGAGTAGTGTTGCCCGATCACGACTAAGTGCCACTCTTTACTTAATCCGTCCTCCGGTGCAAATGCCACAGTTTCGTGACACTCCGAAGCATTTTTAAACTCAGTTTCCGCTGCGGCCAGCACGTATACCTGAGAGGAGAGTGAGGAAATTCGTCGGTAGCGATGAGCTTCCTGGCGGTAGAAGCGCTCTCGCTGAAAGCTTGCAATGACGAGCGGTTCGTCGTCGGAACCCGCCAAAACCAAGTCTTCCATCGCGTGAGACAAGGCTGTCATGGAAGATTTGAAATAAATTTGTGCCCGCAGTTGGGGCAAAGCTTGCAGAAGTTCTGCCAGTAACGAAATAGGGACGATCATCTAGCCTTAAACGTGCATTTTTGCCGATGACAAAACAGGATCGATAGGAGGTTGATACCAATTTATTATGAGGCTGCATAGAATCCGAGCACCCTGGCGCCCCCCTTAATAAGGGGGGGACAAGATTCCGATCAAAGTCCCCCTTCTTAAGGGGGATTTAGGGGGATCGAGATATGTGAAACTTCACATTAAATTGGTATGAGAGCGATCCTTCTTCAGTATCTGATAGATTTACAGCACTTGGTAAGTAAAGTACAAAGAAATCGGTTTCGCTCTCCTGGGGTACCCCGGTGTTCCCCCAAATTCGCTCCGCTGTGCCCCGCCCAGATTCCTAGTTTTCCTGTACTTGAGTGTCAAACTATCCTCGCTCTATTGGATATCAGTGCCATAATTATCGCTTTTTGGCGATCGATCTGGTTAATCGGTAATTAAACTTTAAAAAAGCGCAAACAATTAGCCATTAGTTAAAAACTAACGACCAATTATTTTGACGACCGATAGCAAGAAACTCGGTTTTTACCCACAATCTATGAATAAACCAGGCTTCTGACACCAAGCGTGTAAGTCTATATTTTTTTTGAGGCGATCGCCCGTGAGTATAAATGCTGCGGCTGTGGTTGTATCAAGCTAGTTCGCTCCCTTCGTCGCTGCCGCCCGGAGATGATTTGTAGAGAGCATCTAATTGTTCGCGGGCGTCTTGGACAGTCAGCGAACGCATCACTAACAGCGGCTCATTGACAATGTTTCCGTATTCGTCTAAAAGTTCTGGATGGGGTACCGCTTGAGAGCCAGGAGAGGATGGGTAGCGATTATTTGCCCTGAATTGTTGAGGGCGCTGGGACTCCATACCTACGGTGACTAGACTGCGGATTAAGTTACCGACGGCCAGAAAGGCAAGAACGGTAAAAGCTAAAATATAAAGCAAGTGCAACATTATTTTCTCCTCCGGGCTAAACAGCCACACAGCAATTTACAAATGTGTTTCAGCAAGTAATAACTTATTAACTGGAAATCTGTTTGAGATTGTCAAGTCAGCCGCCACATTTCCTCATGTTTGGGATTTGACTGCAAGTTTAACTTGAACTCGCTTCCTTATTTTTTTGGGGGAGCTGACTGCAATGAGCGAAAGCGCACCGATACTTGCCAGCATTCGGCGAGGAGTCTGTGCCACGGCATCAGTGCTGCAGTTTCAATCCCAACTTGACCTCCGGTTGCAAGAAATAGAGCTTTAGCCGCGCCTACTTCTTGCTGAGCCTGTTTGACTCGCGCTAGCAAGTCTGATTGATCTTCGTCGCTGAAAAAGGGAATTTCCTCAGTTTCTAAGAGCTTTGCCGATCTGCCGAACCAGTAATTGAAATCCTCTAACAGCGGTTCCAGTAACGCTTTGAGCAATTCTGATTCGGGCAAGTTGGAATTAAGCATGGACTAAAGTTGGGTTATTTATTTATTATAATCTTAGACGGTCTTTACAAATTGTAACATATTTATAAAAAAAATTCAAGAATTTAACAACAATTAGCAAGTGAAGGTGAATAAATTTAACAGTGTCAGCAGCGACTTGTGACTCGCCATCCCAAAATTCTGCTAAGAACGTCGCAACCCTGACGGGCCGTTGCTGTAATTTCCCGGAGTGTCCCCAGCCGCAAGCCGGCGCTTACTGTCCCAATCTGAGTAAGATAGAAGCAACTGCAACTAAATTAATTGCTAATTCAGCCGATGTCTAGCTCAGAATCCATGTCCGCTCCAGAAGAGTCCGTTAAGATTGAGTTGCCCCGCACGAGTGAGTCGGAGGCACTAAAAAAAATTCGCCACACCACCTCCCACGTTATGGCGATGGCGGTGCAGAAGTTATTTCCCAAGGCACAAGTAACGATCGGCCCTTGGATTGAAAACGGTTTCTATTATGACTTTGACACTCCCGAACCTTTTACGGAACAGGATTTAAAAGCCATTAAAAAAGAGATGATCAAAATCATCAACCGTAAATTGCCTGTAATTCGAGAAGAAGTCAGCCGCGAGGAAGCGGAACGCAGAATTAAGGAGATTAACGAACCTTATAAATTAGAAATTTTGGCAGGTTTGATCGAACCGATTACTCTTTACCATTTGGGCGAGGAATGGTGGGATTTGTGCGCCGGGCCTCACTTGGATAATACCAGTGAGTTGAATCCAAAGGCGATCGAGCTAGAAAGCCTAGCAGGCGCTTACTGGCGGGGCGACGAAACCAAAGCTCAATTACAGCGCATTTACGGCACTGCTTGGGAAACTCCCGAACAGCTAGCAGCATACAAACACCGCAAAGAAGAAGCATTAAGGCGCGATCACCGCAAATTAGGCAAAGAATTAGGCTTGTTTATCTTTGCCGATCCAGTTGGGCCAGGTTTGCCTTTGTGGACACCGAAAGGCACTGTTTTGAGAAGTATTTTAGAAGATTACTTGAAACAAGAACAAATCAAGCGCGGCTATTTGCAAGTGGTGACTCCCCACATCGCTAGAGTCGATTTGTTCAAAATTTCTGGACACTGGCAGAAATACAAAGAGGATATGTTTCCGTTGATGGCAGAAGATGAGGAAGCAGCAGCAAACGAACAGGGTTTTGTGATGAAACCCATGAACTGCCCTTTTCACATTCAAATTTACAAAAGCGAATTGCGTTCCTATCGCGAATTGCCGATGCGCTTAGCGGAATTCGGCACAGTTTACCGCTACGAACAATCGGGAGAATTGGGCGGTTTAACGCGGGTGCGCGGCTTTACGGTGGATGATTCCCACTTATTTGTCACACCGGAACAGTTGGATGCAGAATTCTTGAATGTGGTGGATTTGATTCTGTCAGTCTTCAAGAGTCTGCAACTGAAAAACTTTAAAGCGCGTTTGAGTTTCCGCGATCCGAACAATTTAGAGAAATACATCGGTTCCGATGAAGCTTGGGAAAAGGCTCAAGGTGCAATCCGCCGCGCGGTGGAAACTTTGGGAATGAATTATTTTGAGGGAATTGGGGAGGCGGCTTTTTACGGGCCGAAACTCGATTTCATTTTCCAAGATGTCTTGGATAGAGAATGGCAATTAGGAACTGTTCAGGTAGATTACAATTTGCCCGAACGTTTTGATTTGGAATACGTTGCTGAAGACGGCACTCGCAAGCGTCCGGTGATGATTCACCGCGCTCCTTTCGGTTCTTTGGAACGCTTGATCGGGATTTTGATCGAGCAGTATGCGGGGGATTTTCCGCTGTGGTTAGCGCCGATTCAGGTGCGGTTGTTGCCTGTCAGCGCCGAGTTTTTGCCGTTTGCGAAGGAAGTGGCCGCGAAGATGAAGGCGCTCAATATTCGCGCTGAAGCTGATGAGGATAGCGAGCGTTTGGGCAAGTTGATTCGCAATGCTGAGAAGGATAAAATTCCGGTGATGGGTGTTGTGGGTGCGAAGGAAGTTGAGGCGAATAGTTTGAATATTCGGACTCGTGCTTCTGGGGAGTTGGGGGCGATTTCGGTTGATGAAGTGATTGGGAGGTTGCAGGCTGCTATTAGCAGTTATGGCGATTTTTAAGCGATTTTAATCGCAGATTTTAGAACGGGCGTCTCGCCCGTTCCACAATTCACTTAACGGGACTTGAACAAAATTCAAGCCCAAACATAGCCCAAACCTGCTAGGTGTATGGCAAATACGTCACCATTATCTTG
>NZ_JAUBRB010000150.1:0-1056 GCF_036701585.1 Microcoleus sp. POL10_C6
GCGTACGACCAGATTGACGCGGCGCCGGAAGAGAAGGCTCGCGGCATCACGATTTCGACCGCGCACGTGGAATACGAGTCGCCGACGCGCCACTACGCGCACGTCGACTGCCCGGGCCACGCGGACTACGTGAAGAACATGATCACGGGTGCGGCGCAGATGGACGGCGCGATCCTGGTGTGCTCGGCCGCTGACGGCCCGATGCCGCAGACGCGCGAGCACATCCTGCTGTCGCGCCAGGTCGGCGTGCCGTACATCGTGGTCTTCCTGAACAAGGCGGACATGGTGGATGACGCCGAGCTGCTCGACCTGGTCGAGATGGAAGTTCGCGAGCTGCTGTCGAAGTACGACTTCCCGGGCGACGACACGCCGATCATCAAGGGCTCGGCCCGTCTGGCGCTGGAAGGCGACCAGTCGGAGATCGGCGTCCCGGCGATCCTGAAGCTGGTCGAGGCGCTGGACACGTTCATCCCGGAGCCGCAGCGTGACGTGGACCGTCCGTTCCTGATGCCGGTGGAAGACGTGTTCTCGATCTCGGGTCGCGGCACGGTGGTGACGGGCCGCATCGAGCGCGGCATCATCAAGGTCGGCGAGGAAATCGAGATCGTCGGCATCCGCGACACGCAGAAGACGACGGTCACGGGCATCGAGATGTTCCGCAAGCTGCTGGACCAGGGCCAGGCGGGCGACAACGCCGGTCTGCTGCTGCGCGGCACGAAGCGTGACGACGTGGAGCGCGGTCAGGTCCTGGCGAAGCCGGGCTCGATCAAGCCGCACACGACGTTCGAGTCGGAAGTGTATGTGCTGTCGAAGGAAGAGGGCGGTCGTCACACGCCGTTCTTCAAGGGCTACCGCCCGCAGTTCTACTTCCGCACGACGGACGTGACGGGTTCCATCGAGCTGCCGGAAGGCGTCGAGATGGTGATGCCGGGTGACAACATCAAGATGGTGGTGACGCTGATCGCCCCCGTTGCGATGGACGAAGGCCTGCGCTTCGCGATCCGCGAAGGCGGCCGCACCGTCGGCGCCGGCGTCGTGGCCAAGATCATCAAGTAA
>NZ_JAUBRB010000151.1:0-1052 GCF_036701585.1 Microcoleus sp. POL10_C6
TAAACCAGCGCGTGCGGCCCGCGGGTTCCTGCACTGGAGGCTTTCGTACGCAAGCGCCCGAAACCCTTCACAGATCCAGCCGCTCCCTTAAATCGCTACGAGCGTCGGGCCCTGACAGAACCTGTCGTTCGGAGCAACAAAGCGGCGAGACAGAAAAACGCTGTCGTTTCGGTCATTAGGACTCGCCGCCAAATGTTTGGAAACCGAGTATCAAGCTTCCCAACCGGGATGTTGAACTGATAAGGCGAAGGAGGCCTCCAACTCATTAGGTCACTGGTCGGTCACGATTTAACTCGTTGCTAACGTTATTCAATTAAATCGCGTTGACATAAATCCTGGCTCTCCAACTCTCGGGGCAGGACCGAGAGCGCTCTCGCTTACAATGGAGCAGGCAGACTGTGACCCAATCATTTGCTGCCAAGTCCCGCCTGCTCTCGCTAGATCCTCTTGAACGTCAAGCACTGGCAAATTGGGTCCTGGTCTGGGTGGGGCTGGCGAATATCGGCTTCAGCTTGATGTATTTCGTCGGATCGCCGCCGCGCGTTTTCGAGATTCTCATGTTCGGCATTCTCGGTCTCGTCGTCCGTAAGCAGCCATTCGCGATCCAGGCTATCGCCTTCGTCGCAGGTCTGGCTTTTGCGGTGGTGTTCATCCTCAGCTCGTTGTTCAACCTGCCGATCTATTCGCTTAGTCGGTCCATAATATTTATGAGTGAGCTTAACGCGTTAAACTCACTTGAGTATATCGCCGTAGGTCTCGGCCTTGCCTTGATTGTGCTTTTGGCGTGCTTGACCTTGCGCAGGCCAAGTCACTTCACCGATCACCGCGCCGTGCTGATAGCGTTTGTGGCAATTGCTGTGGTTGCGTTGCTCGATGCCTACATGGGGCACGGGATGCGCGGTCATTACAAGCGGCTACAAAGTGAGGACGCGCCGTTTTCCTCGGCTATGTCGAACGCCGGTGCCCAGCCGAACTCTAGGCCGTGTTGACAAAAGGGATTCCCATTTGCCCCGAGTTCTGATTCAAGACTGCTTTTTGAGGAGCAGTCATGG
>NZ_JAUBRB010000117.1:0-4724 GCF_036701585.1 Microcoleus sp. POL10_C6
GGAGATTGAGGATAGGTTTGGACACTAACCTAGAGAAGTCACCTCCTCACTCACAACATGCGACATCGTGTCGCGCTTACCATGTCATCGGCGTATCTGACTACAATCCGTTTCCCTCGTGACCCTCCACTTTTTTCGTAGATGACCCCTAATGCCTTCTCCATTCCGTGCAGTGCGATATTTGCCAATAAGGGGCTGATAATTCCCCCTTGCGGTGTTCCGGCTTCGCTTTCATGGAATACGTTTTTATCCACATATCCTGCTTTTAGCCATTGTTGTATTAATTTCCTTGCAGGAAAATTTCCAATTCGACCTATTAGAAATTCGTGGTTAATGTTGTCGAAGCATCCTTTAATGTCGGCATCTACTACCCATTTTTTCTTCTTGTTGGGACGAACAGCATTGAATATTTTTTCTGCTGCGTCATGGGTGCATCTGCCAGGGCGGAATCCGTAGCTAGCACGTTCAAATTGTGCTTCCCAGCATGGTTCTAGCGCGTTTAATACGATTGCCTGGAGGCATCGGTCTATTAGCGTCGGAATTCCTAAAGGACGCTTCCTTCCATTAGGCTTTGGTATGTACACCCGTTTGGTTGGTAGTGGCTTCCAGGGGATGAATTTCTTAAGGGCATCCACCAGAATTCCTCTTGCTTTTGGGTTGAGGACTACCAATCCGTCAACGCCTGGAGTTTTCTTGCCCTGGTTCTGTTGTGTACACCTCCTTACAGCCAGGTATATGTTCGACAGCGATTTCATTAACAATCGCTGAAGATTTCGGACTGTCTTCCAGCGTCCTTCACGAGTAGCCTTGAAGATTCGCTGTCTCAGGTTCTTAACTACACGATTGGCTTTCCGCCAGTTGATGGCGTGCCATTGAGTGTCGTTCTTGTCAGTTACGTTTACGGCTCGGTGAGTCATATCTAACTTTTCCTGACAGGTTCAGCCCCGTCTCATTGAACTTCAAGAGATTCACCTGTCTTCCGTCTGCACCCTTTCAGGTTGGGTATCTCAGGTTTCTACCTGCCCTATCCGTCGAGTTATAGGCTTGTGCCTTTTCCTCTGGACTTTCGTCCTGACGGCATTCGCTTCTGAAGACATCCCTCACCCGCTAGGGAGTTAGAGTTACCTTACGGTTTCTTTACTACTGCGTTGGAAATTAGGCAGTAGACCCTATCGGGGTTATCTCGTTCCACACCAGATGGAGATACAACTAATTCGGTGTCCTGCTTTACTCCGGGGACTAGGCGCTCACACAATCCACCTAATTCTTTGGATTACCTGTTGTCCCTACACTCCTGTTTCAGTCACTTTCAGAAGCTCGGCTTAACGAAGCGTCATCGCAGGTTCGCTATTGCTACACCTAATTAGTTTTGCCCTTGCCTCCTTTTTGGATGTGACTTCCCACTTAGGTTCGGCTTCTTTCCTTAGCTATGAGACACAAAGATTGCTCTTTATGCCCCAAGGAAATGGACACTGGCATTTGAGCGCTTGCCAGGGGAGTCTTTGAGCCTCCCACTCTCTCGTGCGGCTTCGATTCGCACAACCAGGTCGCCATCGTAAGGACTTTTATCCCCTTTAACTTTCACATAGTCGGTGCTGCTAAACTCGAATTCACTATGCTTTAGTAACCTTATAGGGTTCACTCCCTCTTCTCTGGTTGAGAATGCCCAGTTATCACCGCCAATGGTATGCCAATACAGTCGATGTCCTGCATTGATGTTTCCACAACGGCGTTTTGCCCAACGTCGAAGTTTCAGGTATATGAGGTCATCTTGTTTAGAGAGTTCTCCAACGGTTTTAGCGTCAGAGTTTGTATAAAAAGAAGTCCATCCCCTGATCACAGGGTTTAAGTCTCTAATTAACGCCGATTGTGGCGATGACCTATGTTTTTTGATGATTCTTCCGATTTCCTCTTGGTGAGCCTTACTTGACTTCTTATTTGGGATAATGAGTGTGTTAAAACCTAATATTTCACCGTGCGTACTTAAACTGCTCCGATGTTGTCTAGCAGGGTATTGCTGGATGTGATGACCTAAAAAGTCAAAACCAGCTTTACCATCCTCACTTAATTCATCCTTGAAAGTGTGAGTTAACCTTGTCTTCTCAGGTTTTAATTCTAAACCCATGTCAGCTAAGCTGTTGCACATTTAAACTATGATACAAGCATTACCCTTATTTTGGATTTTGCGGCCCCATTTAATTATTAATTGCGCTTCATTTAAGAGGCGGTGCAATAAATACTCTAGCTCTTAAATAGATGTAAAAAGTCGATTGGCCATATATTATTTTGCCGAATGCCATACTAATTCAATTAAGTTATAGTCGGGGCTGTATTCGGGGAGGAATTCTAAATGAAGGTTAGGCATTTCTGTTTCAATTATTTTCAGGTACTCTTCTTTCTTGTGAAAACTAGCATTATCAAGGATAATCACTATTTTGGCTCCTTTTTCCGCAAATTCTGAGGCTTCATTACCTGCTGATACCCATTCATTAATTAGCTCTTCATAAAACAGTTTTAGCACTTGATAAAAATTATATGATATCAATTCCGGTTGCACCGGAATGATATACTGAAAGAGCGTCAAGAGTGCAACGAGGACAAGTCATGCCTAAACGCCTCAAGTTAGAGCCTCATCACACCTGCTGCGAGTTGTCTAAACTTTATCGTCAAGCGTCAGACCCAATTGAACGGACACGCTACCAAATAATTTGGCTCTTAGCAACTGGACAAGTTACTGAAGATGTCGCTTCGGTCACAGGTTACTGCCGTAACTCGATATACCGCTTAGTCCGTCGTTACAATCAATTAGGTGCTAATGGGTTGAAAGACAAACGTCATCAACATCCGGGTACTCAACCTTTATTATCTGTGGTGGAACAAGCACAACTGTTGCAAACTTTACGAACTCCCACCGCTGATGGAGGATTATGGAACAGTCGTAAAGTTGCTGAGTGGATGGGTAATTTACTTGACCGTCCAATCAGCGTACAAAGGGGTTGGGACTATCTACGTTCGTTAGAGTTTCGGTTACGGATACCCAGACCTGAACACGACCTAGCTGACCTTGAAGTCCAAGAAGCTTGGAAAAAAAACTGCGAACGCAAGCTAAACGAATTCAACAGCAGCATCCACTATAGCAATCCTAAATCATTATCATGAGTACGGTACAATTATATGCAATACTTGATTATGACAAAAAAAATGAATAACTTACAACTGCCACCCATAGATATGGAAAAAGAAATACCCCAATTAGAATCTTTCATTAAAAGCGATATCGATGCAAGAGAACTAAAACGAGCAATAGCTGTCAGGATGGCGCTTGAAGGTAAGCTGTATCATAAAATTAGCAAAATATTAGGTGTAACTAAATTCTTTGTGGGTTATTGGAAAAAGATTTTTAAAACCCAAGGCATCGAAGGAATAAAACTAGGATATAAAGGCTCACAAGGGTATTTAACAGAGCGACAAACGGATGTAGTAGTCGAGTGGTTAAAGAATAAAGAATATTGGAACTTAGAGGAATTAGTGACTTATGTAGAACAAGAGTTTGGTGTGAGCTATAAATCAAAACAGAGTTATTATGAAGAACTTTTTGCTGCTGCTAATATTAGTTGGAAAAAGACTCAAAAAATTAATCCCAAATCCGATGAAGAACTGGTAAAAAAAAAGAGGGAAGAAATTAACGATATTTTATTTAAAAACAAGGCTGGTATAGAATCGGGGGAAATAATAGTATTGTTTTTAGATGAATGTCATCTACTTCATGGTGATCTGACTGGTTATGTTTGGGGTCAATCCCAAATCAGAATTGAAGTCCCAATTACCAATGAAAAAGATAGACAAACTTATTTTGGCGCACTCAATTATCAAAGCAAAGAATTCCATATTCAGAGCCATCCATCTGGTGATGGAAAGTCAACAGTTAAGTTCATAAAATACTTACAAAATAAATATAAGAATCGCAAACTTATCTTGATTTGGGATGGAGCTAGTTATCATAAATATGGAGAATTCAGAGAATTTTTATTAGAACTAAATGGTGACAAAGAACCTGAGAATTGGTCAATTACTTGTATTTTATTTGCTCCCAATGCTCCCCAACAGAATCCAGTTGAAGATATTTGGTTACAAGCTAAAAACTTTTTAAGAAAGTATTGGTATTTATGTAGGTCTTTTAAGATTGTCAAATTTTTGGAGAGAGTTTTTTACTAAGGAACATAAATTTGATTTCCCCAAAATACGTCAATATACTTACAAACAGAAAATTATTTAGGATTGTTTATAAATATAGAAAATCATTTAGGATTGCTATAGCAGCAGTAGAAGTGTGGGGAATGGATGAGCATCGTCTCGGACTAAAGCCGATAATTAGGCGAGTTTGGGTAGGATATGGGGAGCAGCCAATAGCCAAGGTAAATTGGCGCTATCAATGGCTATGGTTATATGGTTTCGTACACCCGTCAACCGGAGAAACATACTTTTGGATTCTCCCAAAAGTTAACATCGAGCTTTTTAACTTAGTTTTAGAAGACTTTGCCAGAGAATTTGAAGTAGGTAAAGATAAACACATCATATTAACTATTGACTCTTCAGGTTGGCATACCAGTCCACAAGTTCGAGTCCCAGAAGGTCTACACTTGGAATTTACAGCACTTCCGGATGTTATGAGGTACAGTAGCAGCAATTAGTAAACCAGTTTTTAAGATGTTTCGGATTAATTA
>NZ_JAUBRB010000029.1:0-41340 GCF_036701585.1 Microcoleus sp. POL10_C6
AGTTAGGAGTTGGGATTCAATTAAATCTCAGCAAAACTTTTCATTATATCATAAAATTATTTTGCAAGAGATCTAATTTATTGCACACCAATAAATTTGTGAGTTTGCAAAGATAGCCTGTAACTAGGATTTTGTTTCAGCAATTCCAAAATAATTGGAATCGCTGAAGTTTTTGAGTTCCATTCTGGCTGCAAGAAAACCGGAATATTCACATTAGTTTCCAAATGCTTGTGATAAAATGCAACTTCTTCGCCAGTGCTAACCACCAACTTAATTTCATTAGCTCTAGTCCAAAAAAGCTCTTGCACCGGATATTTAGGATTGACGTGTTCTTTAGGAGAAAGAGTAATCCAAGCCTGCGGGGAAACATCCTGCCAGCAAGCACCGGAAGTTTCAATACTCACCTGCTTGTCAGCTTCTAACAAAGCTTCAACTAACTCCGGCAAATCCCGGTGAATGAAAGGTTCACCGCCAGTAATGACCACCCTCGGAGACTGCAATTGAGCGAGCAATTGTGCGATCGACTGCGGCACAGACGGCAAACCTTTGCCGCCATTTGCGTAGCCTGTGTCACACCAAGGACACCGCACAGGGCAACCGGCCAATCTGATAAAATCAACTAAAGTCCCCGTCCAGTAACCTTCGCCTTGAACAGTACACTGAAAAGTTTCGTGAATTGGTAATTTTAGTTGTAAATTAGACACCCGAAGTTACGCCTCAAATCAATTAATTACGTTGTTTAGATATAATATTCTTAAATTGTTATTTCTTCGCGGTTTGCAGCAAATAAAAACAGTCCTGAACCTATAAACGGGGTTTATGAAAAAAAAATATCCGTTTTATCCCAGAAGCTTGACTCAGCAATCCGGTTTCTTCATAGCTTTGGTATGAGTCCTTAGAAATCCACCACAAACCGCAAATAACTCTTTAATTATGCTGTTCAGGTTCCATCAGAGTAGCCCAACGGCGTTTCAGGGCCAAAGTCAGTCCGTCAGCAATGGGGACAACACTGAGAGTAACTCTGGGATCGTTACGCAATTTGTCGTTAAAAGTACGAATAGCGAGGGTGCTTTCGTCTTGTACTTGAGGATCAGCCACTCGTCCAGACCACAGAACATTGTCAATTACAATTAAACCGCCATTGCGTACAAGTTGCAGCGATCGCTCAAAATAAGCCTCATAATTTTCTTTATCGGCGTCGATGAAGGCAAAATCAAAGGTTCCAGCTTGTCCCTCGGCTATTAGTTTGTCGAGAGTATTTATTGCTGGGCCCAACTGCAAAGAAATCTTATTAGCCACGCCCGCAGCTTCCCAATAGCGTCGTGCGATCGCAGTATATTCCTCGCTGACATCGCAGGCAATAATCTGACCGTTTGAAGGCAGCGCCAAAGCTACGCACAGCGAGCTATAACCAGTAAAAACGCCAATTTCTAAGGTTTTGGTCGCTCCCATAAGCTGCACCATGAGCTCCATAAACTGACCTTGTTCGGGAGCTATCTGCATCTGGGCCATAGGATGCTTAGCAGTTTCTTCCCGTAGTGAAGCGAGAATATCTGGCTCCCGCAGAGAAATAGATAACAGATAATCGTAAAGTTGAGGTTCTAGGCCAAGAGTTGAGTTCGCCATCGGTTTGTCCTTGCTGCTCACTTTTGATTTTAGATTGTAGACGCGCAGTTAATGGAAATCGGAGAATGTAGAGTTAATTTTGGCACCTATTTTGGTGTGGCTGATGACAGGTTGCAGTAGCAGTGTGTGGGTTACCCAGAGGCAACTTGCAAAACGCGCGCTCTACTTCCAAATCAGTTTATCTCAGCCACAGGTGATTTAGCAGATCTGGAAAATAAAAATAGATAGAGGGGAGCGTTTTGAGATTCCTGCTTTTCTAGCACTAGCACCGCGTAACGCCGTTAGCGATACCAGTTCAAAAAATGAATGCAACTATATACAATCTGCAAACCCATACATAATCAGCCATTTCCAATCTCAAATCTCAAATCTCAAATGGTATCAGTAGGCGCGAAAGTGACCGAAAGCATCCAGGATACAAGCCCCCGGATTCATCCGTGGGGTCAATGCTTCAATCTAAAATCTAAAATTTCAAATCGATTGACCGAAAGCATCCAGGATACAAGCCCCCGGATTCATCCGTGGGGTCAATGCTTCAATCTAAAATCTAAAATCTAAAATCTAAAATCTAAAATCTAAAATCGATTGACTTCATCCTGATTACTAACTAGATGAACTGCGAAAAACATAAGTATGTCCTTGCCAGTGAAATGAAGCAATCGCAGAGGTTGTGATAGTTTACATTTTGTTACATTGTCAAGTTTGTTTGTGTCGCTCTAATTAATCGCCAATGACTCATTATTGAGGACTTACGCACTCCCAAACAAACAAACCGTTTCCTTTAACTATTATGGATGGGTTCAAGCCCGTGTATGTTCATGGAACAAACCAGGCGTCTGGAAACCATTGTCTCCCGGACTATTACTAATCACTAATAAACTGGGTTCAATAGGACGATTTCTTAACTGTCACACCTTATGAATCCATACCTAAACAACCTACCACAAATCTCAACTAACTTGCACGATTGAGGTAGAGCAAGCATTTGTGGGAAAAAACAGGTTGCTCGCAACCCTTGACCTGCACTTTTACTCATAACTAATGAACCGGGATTAATAGGACGCTCACTTAACTGTCACAGTTTATTACTCCAGACCTAAAACACCTACCCACAATCAAAACAACATTCCACCAAGGCATCGCTATGTATTACACCTTCGCAGGTTTTGGTGCCGCCACAGGCATATTTTTGCTGCTAGTTTTTGCCATTCTGCAATGGCTGCACGTCTCGGTCGGCAGTTTTATTGATTGGGTAATTGCCATTGCTATTTTTGAATGGCTGTTGCTGATAGTTACAGTTCCCTGGAATATCCATTTTGAAGCTAAAGAAGTTTTAGCGCAAGCCGCAGAATCGACTAAAAAAAACATTGCTGTCGATCAGGAACAAGTCAAATACGTTACTGTATTAGTTAGCCGATCGCTCTTTGTGGCGATCGCACTTCACCTGTTTAGCGCGATCGCACTTTACGCCCTAGCCGCCGCCGGAATTAGTGCTATTGGCTATCTCAGTTCCGCTGCTGCACTGCTGTTAACTGTACTGCGTCCAGCTATCCGAGGTTATCAGTATTTAGCCCAAAGGCTGACAAGTATCCGCCGCCAATTTTTGCACCCCCGCGAAGATATTGTCGAACTCCGCAGCCGCTTTGCAAACTTAGAATCTACAGTTAGAGATTTGAGCAATCAATTAAGTTCAGACAATCCCAATTCATGGGTGGCTGTCCAAAATCGGGAACGGGAATCTATCAGAAGAGAACTAACTACTTTATCCGCATCTCTACAATCTTTGCAAGCGACAAATCAAGCAGAGCACACTCACCTGAGAAGAGATGCAGAAAGTGCGATCGCCCAACTCACCGATGACGGACAATTTCTCAACCACGTCCGCGAAATCATCCGCTTCTTTAAAGAATCGTAGAGTCCTATTATCTCCGGTCAAACAACCACATTCACATTGGTTTGTAGTGAGGACTTTAGTCCAATGGCACTGAAAAAGTGAGCCCCAAAAAATCTGTAAGGCAAGATCTACATAGATAATTGCCTGACCAACCAAAATATCTCTCTCGATTATGCCAAATCGTGCGTGCATTCTCAAACAACAATTTTTGCCGAGCGTTGCCTCACCTTGGGAGAAGCTGCTGCCAGAAGAGTTAGTCCAGGAGCTTCTAGCGAAGGAGAAAATCACCTACGACCAAAGCATCTACACACCGATAGTCACATTGTGGGCGATGATATCCCAGGTACTCGCTCCCGACAAAAGTTTGAGTGGGGCCGTGAAGCGGATGAGTACGTGGCTCAGTGCCGCCGGAGTCCAGCCTCCTTCTTCTGATACCTCGGCAACCCAAACAGTTTGGTACTGCTGTGCGAGCGATCGTGCCAGGGTAGTTGGGCCGCTCGATTCTACACCCAGCACGCAGACTCGTTTGGCAAAGTAGGCCTTGGCTGGGGGAGTCAGCATTTGCCAGTGTTCGGCTAGGTGCGATCGCAATTGCGTTCCAGAAATCGGGAATTTTAGCCGTTCGCGATCGACTGCAAAGTGTTGAGCTCCCATCAGTTTTGCCCAAGGTTCGCCGTAATCTTCTGAAGTAAAAGCGATATCCGGTTTTCGCCCGGAAAGCACCTCTAGAGTCCTCTGAGCCCAAGGTTCGGGGGCTTCCGGCAAATCGTCGAGGACTTCGATAACTTCTGCGTCGGGATGCAAAAACCGAATCCAGTCGGCTCTAACGCTTCCTGCAACTGCTTGATTTGTTTTGTAACAGGCGAGAACGATTAAACGGTCAACCTTTTTTTTAGCTTCTCGAATTAAGTAGTCGTGTCCTTTGTGGAAGGGGTAAAATTTGCCTACATTAACACCCAGTATCATAAAGATTGCTGCTGTTTTAACTTTTGTTCCGAGTAAATCCGCTGAAAATTTTGCAGTCCGTAAATTGCCATCAACCAAAATATCGCGTACAAAATACTCGTCAGATATAGCCCGCGCGAGGCATACAAGGGAACGTAAATCGTGTCTGCAACAATCCACAAATACCAGCTTTCGAGATAGCGTTCCATCAGGTACAACTGGGCGATCGCGCTTAAGATGGTGGTCAGGGCGTCCCAGAATGGTGCTGCACCGCCCAAAGATACTAATACTGTTCGCAAGCCCAATACGCCTACTGTAACTAAGACTGCGGTGAGGATGAGCCAGCGTTGGGGAAGGCGACATAAAGGTTTTTCTGTGCTGTTTTCGCCGCCCCGCAGCCAAATATAAATTGCTTGCAAGCTCGTGATTAAATAGAAGAATTGAATCGCAACTTCGCCGTAAAGTTTAACTTGATAAAACACCGCAGCGTAGGCGATCACTCCGATTAAGCCGATCCACCAGCCTAGGGGATTGTTTTTAGCAAGCAGCCACACGCTCCAAGCAGAAGCGATCGCGGCTATCGCTTCCATTAAGTCGAGTTGGATAGGCACAAACCACTGCACTGAAAGCAGGATCGCGAAGATGCTTGCTGCGAAGCCGATTAAGTTTGGCAGGTTCGCTTTTTTCATGGCAATCCCTATTTCGGCTGGCTATATTGACTGCGAAATCAAATCCGAATCCTTCTTTTCTTTTGAGCGATCGACACTAAAGTCTTCATAGTACGATCGCTCAGTATTCACATCCCACAAATCGTGCTTTTCGCCGAGAATATTTCTCACAGCCAGCATCCCCGTTAGCATGGAATGGTCTTGGTTGTTGTATCGGTGCATACCGTTGCGCCCGATCGTCTGCAAATTCTCAAATCCCTTCAAAAAACCTTCAAGTACCTGCAAGTGTCCTCGATATTCCCCATCATAAACTGGATAAGCTTTAAGTTGCCGTATGACAACTCCATCTTCCACATCAGCCGTTGTTGCTAACCCTAAACCAACCAATTCGCGAGTTGCTAATTCGATAAGTTCCGCGTCCGACATTTCCCAAATCTCGTCGCCTACGCTACAGAAATATTCCATTCCTAAACAACTTTTGCTGACATCGGGAACTAAAGCGGCGCTCCAATTCTTAAAGTTTTGAATTCGTCCAACTTTGACTTCGGGAGAGTGAATGTAAATCCAGTTGTCAGGAAACAAATCCTTGCGATCGACAATCAGCGATACAATCAAAAAATCTCGATATTTGAGCGATCGCGCGGCGTGCAATACCTCTTCGGGCGGCTGCGGTTTCATTCTTTCTACCAGCGCCGATATCGGCATACTCGTAATGAAATTATCCGCCGAATATTGAATTAATTCTCCGTTTTGCTCAGCAGTAATACTTTTAATTTTATTCCCTTCACGCTCAAAGCTAATCACTTTAGTATCGAGATAAACTTTGCCGTCTTTATTCTCCACAGCTTCCGCGAACTTTTCCCACATCATCCCCGGCCCCAAAGCCGGATAATCAAACTCTTTGATTAATGTTTTAGTGTCGTTGCTGCCAAACAAAGCATTAATAATTGCTGTCGTCAGGGACAATCCTTTAATCCGTTGCGCCGCCCAATCTGCTTGAATTTCCGAACAAGGAATGCCCCAAACTTTTTCAGTGTAAGTCTTAAAAAATGTTTTATACAAGCGTTCGCCAAAACGATTGATCACCCATTGTTCAAAAGTTTTTTCTTCGGTAAGTGGCCAAATTCTCACTTTCAGATAACTCAAAATAATCAGCGTACTCTCAATTATGCCCAAATTAAAGAGAGTATTGAAGGCACTGATTGGATAGTTAAAAAATTTACCTCGATAAAAGATTCGCGACAATCGTGGCACTTTAATAAACTCATTTCCCAGCACCTCTTGCCACAACTGCTGCACGGCTTCAACTTTAGTATAAAAGCGGTGGCCGCCAATGTCGAAACGATAGCCTTTGTAGGTTTCTGTGCGAGCTATTCCCCCAACTTTATCACCTTTTTCTAGTACAACAGGGATGATGCCTTGCTTGACGAGCTCATAGGCAGCAGTCAAGCCCGCAGGGCCTGCACCGACGATCGCAACAGGATAATGTTTCACTCAGCCTACCTCCAGCTTTTTTATCGAAACTATACAGTTATTTATAACTTGTCAAAGGGATAGATGCACCAGTGAATACCCTGAGAAACTATCGATCTACCTGATGTTTAAGCACAAATTACCTTGATTTATTGAGCGGATACCGGCAAGCTAACTTTGCCAGTCACAGGCTTTTTTTGGTATAAGTAGCGACCAGTGCCGATCGCGAATGCCAGTCCGCTGTAAAAGTAGAAAAGCCAGTGCCACGGAATAGTTTTCAGGGCAAATAGGATACCGTGTTTACGGTGAAAAAATCGGTAAAGCGGTGCATTAATTGCTACCAGTGGTATGGCCAGCAAACTAGCCAGTAACAGAAAGCTCAGCGACCAGCACGTTCCCAAAACTGCCAGCAGCACTGCATAAGTTAAAATCACGCTGATGCGGTTTGAAACTTGCAAGTTGAGGTCGTTATTCAATTGGCGATCGCGCCAAATCAGTTCTGTCCAAGGCAGTGCTCGGTAGAAAAAGTCAGCTTTCACCATACCCATAGGTTTCCACTGCTTTAAATGTTTCACCTGCAATGTTTTGCACAGCCGAATGTTATAACCTGCTTGTTTCAAACGGTAGCCGAACTCAATATCTTCGATCGAAGCTTGGCGGTAACTCTCATTAAAGCCACCCATCTGCAAAAAAATTTCCCGGCGAATCACTCCGCAAGCGCCCCAAAAAGTCGAAGCTTCTTCGTTACCTGTTTGGTGCACGTAGTGGTGCAGCAAGTTCCTGTACTGCGATAGAAAATCAGGATCTCCAGGATCATCGTCGTAAGAGCCAATGAAAGCAGCTAAGTAGGGATTATTTTTGAACACCGATATCGCATAGCCCACAGCTTCTGGACAAACAGCGACATCAGCATCCACAAAAAACAGAATATCTCCCTTTGCAGCTTGGGCACCCAAATTCCTTGCCCGCGCTGGCCCCCCGCATTCGGGAATCCTGATCACTTTGGCGCCGAATTCCTTGGCCAGACGCCAAGAACCGTCGCTTTCACCATCTGCTACTACAATAATTTCGATCGGTTTGGGCACAGCTTGAGCCAGTTTTGACAAACAGGTGCGGAAGTAAGAGCCCCCGTTGTGGACTGGGATAATAACGGATACAGTGGGGTCGGCGGTAGAAATCATTACCTAAATTGTTTAAATTGCAGGGGCTAAAGTTTGCTGGAATTTTATTGTTGCTACTTTACGAAGGGTAAAATTAGCTCTACTTTTTTATTTATAACTCGATTGCTGTTTGTATTCAACTAGATTTTTTGCTGGCATTCTCGATTGGATTTTCCCCAATTCATACCTGTATTCTACGCCATATCTTGCTGAGACTGACCTGACGCAGACAACAGCTTTACAAAATCTTTAAATATAGGATTGTTAGTGTAAACTTGCGAAAAAGCACCCACAGCATTTTTGTGCGGCTGTGTTGCACCGCACAAGATTGTGATTTTATAAGTAAGTACACCGTATAAAATAAAACATACTTTCTACGGATACCCGGGAACTGTCAGGACTTGCGCGGTACAATTTCTTTTACAGACCTCATCCGCGAGTGACTCCTGCACCAAGTGTCGATCGCGACTGCGGACTCAATGCACATTTTATTACTTTTGGCAATATATTTTAAATATACGTCAAATATACGTCTTAAAATTTCTGACGCTGTACGATCGAGCTTTCGTAATTTGCTAACATACCCTTAGCTAGCTCCCTTTGAACCAAAACTTTTACATAAACCCTTTTTTATATTACATGAACAACTCCCAAAACACTTTAAATCAGCCCTTAGTTTCAGTCATCATACCAGCTTTCAACGCTGACAATTTTATTGCTAAAACCTTAGAGTCTGTCTTATCTCAAACTTATCAAAACATAGAAGTTTTAGTAGTTGATGACGGCTCTACAGATACAACAGCCAAAATCGTCCAATCTTTTGCTCAAAAAGATAGCCGAGTCAGCTTATTCCACCAGCCAAATTCCGGCGTCGCCGTCGCCCGCAACCTAGCAATTGAAAAATCAAAAGGCGAATATATTGCTCCCATCGATGCCGACGATATTTGGTATCCGCAAAACCTAGAAAAACAAGTTAACTGCCTGAATTACTCAGCACCATCTGTCGGAGTTGTCTATTCCTGGTCAGTTGATATAAATGAAAAAGACTTGCTCACAGGTGGATTTTATAACTCCACCATCGAAGGAGAAGTTTACACAGCATTAATTTATAAATATTTTATAGGCAATGCCAGCTCATCTCTAATCCGCCGCGTTTGTTTTGCAAAAGTCGGCGGTTACAACGGCCAACTTAAACTAGAAAACGCTCAAGGCTGCGAAGACTGGGAACTGCACCTCCGCATAGCCGAACATTATCAATTTAAAGTCGTACCAGAATACTTAGTTGGCTATCGGCAGATTGCCAGCAGTATGTCTAGCAACTATGCAGCAATGGCCAAATCTCACTCTTTAATTATGGCAGATGTCCGGCAGCAACATCCCGAAATTCCCAGCAGAATTTATCACTGGTCTAGCAGCAATTTTTACATTTACTTAGCTGTTAAAAGCAACCGCAGCGGCAATCACCGCAGTACATTATCTTGGCTGTATCGAGCTTTCAAAGAAGATTTATTAATGGCACTCTTGCGCCACAATTTGTATCTGCTGTCCATAGAAAGTATATTAAAAATAATACTCCCACCGCCAACTGAATCAGGGTTAGAGTTAGAACAAGCATCAGAATCGAGTGAAGGGACGACACTTGCTAGGATTGAGGCGCGAACCAAGGCTCACAGAATGTTGCCATCGCAGCTATACGAAAGAATGCGATTCAATAGCTTAGGAAATCGAAAATCTACATAAACCCTACGTTGAAAAACCCGGTTTTTTGAAGAAACCGGGTTTTTGAGGAAGCTAGAGGGCGTTTAATTCTGCCTGGTTGGTCGATCGAGAATCAGGAAAGAGGGTTAAATAAAAAAAATGAATTTTCCATTCTTACTTCTTCCTTTTTTTCCTGCTTCCTGCTTCCTGACATCCGTTACATCCGTGGAGCGAATCCGTTGCCGAACTTCCGTATTCCGTCTACTTAATCTCTCTAAGCGTGAGAAGCTGTAGCAGTTTGAGCTTGGGGCTGCTTACCATCGGGCGAAATAGATTCCCCTTCAATAAACGATCGCAACATCCAAGCCATTTGTTCGTGCTGTTCCATCAAACCAGTCAAAAAGTCTGCGGTTCCGTCATCCTTAAACTCTTCACCGCACTGTTCAACGTGTTTGCGGAGATTGCGAATAATTAGTTCGTGGTCGTCAACTAAACGCGATACCATTTCCGTAGCCAAAGGCAAATCGCCGATATGTTCTTTTATCGAACCATACTTCAGAAAGCCCTCAGCAGTACCAATTGGATAACCACCTAAAGTTCTCACCCGTTCAGCCATAGCATCGATATTTAGTGTTAACGCCTGATAGTGTTCTTCCCACAACTGGTGGAGCGATCTAAACTGCGGGCCAACTACATCCCAGTGATACTTTTTGGTTTTGATTAACAGCAGATAAGCATCTGCCAGGTCGTGATTCAATAGTTCGATAACGCCTGCACGCTGCTCGTCAGATAGACCTATGTTTAACTTACGCATTGAAATTGTTCCTTCAAATCTAACTTTACATTTATTAGAACAAATTTCCCCAACCACTTACATCAACCCAGAGGACGATCGAAGACGATCGCATTTTAGTAAAATATCTGCTTTTCAGGTTAAAGTAATTGCAATATTGATACCCTTAGATAGATGCAATCAAACTTATTGTTCCGAAGCGCCTTTGTTTGCCGATCGCATCGATTGGGCAGCAGGGGAACCCCCGCTTAATCCCGCTATATAAAAAGGCTGCACTCTGATTGTTAGTAAAAATCAAGGAATTTATGCCGAAGTTAACGAACATCACACACACTTAATTGTGCGGGCGGGTTTAAATGAGGGCATAAGGAACTTGCAATTAAATATAACCCTTGACCCCATCTAGTAGACCGAAAGAGAGAGCCTGTTTGCTTGCTTCACCTTGGGAAGGACTTGCGCTGCTGTGACCACCACAGCACTCAGCCGAACGTATCAACGGCAGTGTAGAGTTTTGGGCCCCCATGAAGGCTTTGTCCAACCCGACACTCTGATGAACCATCGTTATGGCAACTGTTTAAACCTGGTTCTTGGCGGATGGCGTCTCCAGGACAGATAAAAAAAGCAGTCCTCTGTGTTTGCCCGAAGGAGGAGAAAGAGGGCATTGCAGTTTGTCCTATCTGGGGAATCCGGGGTAAAGTAGCGGTAGGAAATATTTATCCATACTTTGACTAACTGTGCTACTTTCATTGTTAGCTGTAAACCATCATGCGGGAAATCTGCCAGAGCGTGGAAACCATATTTCAACTGCTGTTAGACGAACTCAAAAAGTCCACTCGCGCGTCTGAGCAGAACTGCCAAGATGTAGCAGGGCGACTCGCAGCAGAAGTCAACAGGATATGCACTGAAAGCCAGCGGATTCAGGCCTCTGGAGATATAGAAGGTTCAGCCCAGAGCCTCGCTCAGCACCGCTTGCAACAATGCCTCCACTATTACAATTTAGGCTCCGGGCCCGGGCGAGTAGAATTGCACAGTACCCTCAGCGCGATCGTCTATCGCTACATCACCCCTCCGCAGGTGCAGTCTAGCTATCAGGCGCGAGTAGAACTGATCAAAGATTTTTTGCAAGGATTTTATCTGGAAGCTTTAAAGGCATTCCGGCGCGAAACCCAACTGCCACCTACCTACAGTCCCCGCACTCGCTTAGAACTAGCAGAGTACATGGCTTTTGTAGAGCGCTTCGGCAAGCGGCGCATTCCTTTACCTCGGAACCGCAGTCAGCAACTAATTATTTTACGGGCCCAAACCTTTTCCCAGCAGCAGCCCAAAGAAACCTCCGTAGATATGGAACAAGCCGCCGACGGAGGGGCTTCTGATTCCGACCAAACTTGGAACGACACCTCGGTGCACTCCGTGCGGGAAGCGATGGCCGGACAGGGTTCCGCTGCAATTCGCCCCCAAGGCGACGAGTCAGAATCTCTGCGGCTAAACGTGATTGACGAATTAGTGGCTTACTTGAAAGAGCGCAATCAACAAGACTGCGCCGATTACTTCGTGCTGCGCTTGCAAGACTTGCCGACTAATGAAATAGAGTCGCTTCTGGGCATAACTCCCCGCCAAAGAGACTATTTACAGCAGCGCTTCAAGTACCATTTGCTCAGGTTCGCCATGTCGCACCGCTGGGAACTTGTTCACCAGTGGCTGGAAGCAGATTTAGACCGCAATTTGGGTTTGCTGCCTTCTCAGTGGCAGGCGTTTGGCGAGCAAATTGGTCCAGAGGGACAGCGTTTGCTAAAGTTGAAACAACAAGGTCTGTCAGAGTCAGCGATCGCCCAAACCCTGGGTAGCACGGTAGCCCAGGTACAGAAGCGGTGGTTTAAATTGCTGGAACTTGCGTGGGAATTGCGAAATCGTTCAGATTCCGGAGAAGGGGCATCTAGTGATGAATAACGAAACGAACAGGGATGCAGAGGCTTTCGATCGCCATTTTTTAGACTGGATATTGCAGGTGCCGATCGCGAATACCTCTAACGAAAATGAGGAAAACCTCAATCCATCCCCTCGCTCAGAAGAGTGGGGCGACACAGAAGACAATTCCGGGGTGGAATACTGGGAATGGGACGAACCAGACCCGCTGGACTATCAAGTGGGGGCGCACAACAATGCACCCGCACAACCGCTGACAATTGGAGAAATACCGACCGTGCAAGACCGTTTTCAGACCTTGTTAAAAGAAAGGCTTAGAGCCGAAATTGAATCTAACCCGCCGCTGTTCCCCTGGGAAACAGAATTCAAAAGCTACGACCACGATTACCCAGACGATGTAGCCCCGCAATGGGTTCCTCCCCTACACCTCTGGACTCCCCAACTACAAAATATCAGGTGGGGCCGCCTGCCAATTCCGATCGCGCAAGGGGTTTTTGCTCAACTGCTAGAACCTTGTCAGGAACTGGTAATGTCGTCGCTGCGGCAAGGATCGAAGTTAGTTCGCGCTGTAGATAGCTTATTTCCGGGCCAGTCTCAGGAACTCAACGAGTTAGCTGGTTTAGTGCTCCGAGGTTCTTTGCGGGGACTTCTAGATTTAGAAGATTTCCCGAATTACGAAGCAGCCAGTACCGATCAACAAATGGTGCTGTCGCTGTTGGCCGCCAAGGAAATCATTGAGTCTCTAACTCTCGATTGTCCTGTGAATCAGCCGCCGGTTTCGCGGGAGTGGCTGACTGGTTTGGGTTCGCTGACTCTGGAGGCTCAATACCTCTCGAACCCCAACAGAGAACAGCCAATGCCGTGTTTAAGAGTAGAGTGCCAATTTCCCGGGGCAGGAAGCTTGGAACTCAAGGGAGGAGATGCCGAAGCAACTGCACACCGTCCGAATTCCGGGCATTTAAGTGTGGAGTTGTTTGACCCGCAACCTAACAAGACTTATGCCCTAGAAGTTCGATTCCAAAACTTCGAGACCAGACCTTTGATGTTTGCTATTCGTCCAATTTTAACCGGACAAGATAGCAACTAGAAAGGTGTAATTAGAGTAAATAATTTAGGTTTTTACTCGCTGGTTTGACCTCACACAAAAACAAATGCAATTCCTCGACTTATGTCGTGGAAAACAAAAAAAAAATTAGATATTAGTTCAAGCCCCCAGATTTATCTGTGAAGTTAATCTGTGGAGTCAATCTAAAATCTAATGACAGAGAAATAAGATTTAGATATTAGGTAAAACCCAGCTTTATCTGGGGAGTGAATCTAAAATCTAAAATCTACAATCGTTTGACAGGGAAATAAGATTTAGATATTAGGTAAAACCCAGATTTATCTGTGGAGTCAATCTAAAATCTAACATCTAAAATCTAAAATAGTTGGATGGGTGCACATGACAACTGATAACCTGCGAAATATACCTGTGTTGGGTAAGCTGTGGGAGCAGATTGAGGCCATGCCTCCGCCGGTGATTGAGGATTCTTTACTGCTGCGAATCCTAGTTCAGTTGTTGGTAATTGTGGGAATTGTAGCTACCGACGTTGCTGCTGAAGAAGCTCTGAACTTGTGGGCTGTGCCTGTTAGTATTGTGGGAGCAACTTGGAGTTGGTACCGCCGCCGCGATCGCAATGTAGCTGCTAAGTTCTGCATAGCTATTGGAATGCTGGTGGCGCTGTTCGCTTTTTTTAGCCGCTTGGTGGGAGAATTGAATGATACGCGGTTAGTTTTGGCGCAACTGTTAATCCAACTTCAAGTGCTGCACAGTTTCGATTTGCCTCGCCGCAAGGATTTAGGCTATTCGATGGTAATCGGGCTAATTTTGTTAGGGGTAGCAGCGACTCTTAGCCAAACCTTGACTTTTGGGCCGCTGTTGTTGGTGTTTTTGGCTTTAGCGCTTCCGACTTTGGTGTTGGATTATCGATCGCGCTTGGGATTTGTGAAGCCAGAAGCCATTGGCGAAAAAGCACAAGGTAAAGGGAAAAATGAAAGCCTATCGCTATTTGCTGCTACTTTATCCCCAAAGTATTTTGGTTGGCTGCTGCTGATAACTGTCGGGTTGGGGCTGACTATTTTTGCGTTTTTGCCACGCCTCCCTGGCTATCAGTTGCGGACTTTTCCGGTGAGTGCTCCTATTCAATATCAGGGGGAGTTTGACTCGCGCAGCATTCTGAATCCAGGCTATGTCAGAGGGGGAAATGAAAAAGGGACTGGCGGAGGAAGGGGGAGAAACCCAGACTCTGGGCCAGGAGAGGTAGACTCTACTTTTTATTACGGTTTCAACCAGCGCATTAATCAAAATTTGCGGGGGGAAATGAAACCCCAAGTGGTGATGCGGGTGCGATCGCAGGCGGCGGGTTTTTGGCGCGTGTTGGGATTTGACAAATACACCGGTCAGGGTTGGGAAATTTCTCGCAACGAACAAGCTCAAAAGCTGACTCGACCTCGCTGGTCTTATCAATTTTATCTGAATCCGTTTCCCAATGCGCCTCGGACTCAAGAGGTGATTCAAAGTTATACTATTGTTGCTCCAATGCCGAATTTGATTCCGGCTTTAAACAAGCCGAGGGAACTTTATTTTCCGAGTCCAGAGGCGGCGATTGATGCGGAGGGGGGTTTGCGAGCGCCTGCAGAATTGGGAGAGGGTGTGACTTATACGGTGATTTCTAATGTGCCTTTTCGCGATCGCTCTTTGTTGGGGAAAACTGGTACTAATTACCCGAAAAATATTCGCAATTTCTATTTGGATGTGCCGCCGAAAATTGCCCAGAAGGTGCGAGAAAAAACTGAAGAAATCTTGGCGGCAAGAACTAGAGTATCTCAGTCGGACAGACCGATTGATTCTCCTTACGAAAAAGCTTTGTACTTAGCTCAATATTTGAAGCAAAACCCTAATTATAAAATTGAGAAAGCTTTGCCTTACTTAGAGGAAGGTGAAGATTTAGTGGAGGGTTTTCTGTTTGGCTACAAAAACACTCAGGGCGGCAAAAAAGTTACAGGGGGATATCCAGACCACTTTTCGACGGTACTGACAATTATGCTCAGATCGATCGGGATTCCGGCCCGAATGGCTGGCGGGTTCGATACGGGGGAATTCAACCCGTTTACTGGTTACTATGTTGTGAAAAATACCGACGCTTTTTTAATGACGGAGGTATATTTTCCCAATCACGGCTGGTTTGCTTTTAATCCGATTCCCGGTTATCCGCTGATTCCGGCTTCGGTGGAAGACAACCAGACTTTTAGTGCGCTGGAATCGTTTTGGAATTGGATCGCGGGTTGGCTACCGACTCCTCTCAGAAGCGGGCTGGATTCAGTCATAGGTTTTGTAATTGGCTGGATAACTTTGATTGTGGGCTGGTTTCTGGGACAGTTTGCTAAGGGTTGGGTGGGGTTATTTACTGGTTTGATTGCTGCGATCGGCTTTGGCTTTATTGGCTGGTTAATTTGGCAACTGTGGCGCAAGTGGCGCCACCGCCGCTGGCTGGCGAAGTTGCCGCCCGTGGAGGGGGTTTATCAGGAAATGCTGAAGGATTTGGCGAGTAGGGGATTTGTGAAACCTCGCGCTCAAACGCCTTTGGAGTATGCTGAGGCTATGCGCGGGAATCATGCAACTGATGAAGCTGAGGTGATTGATGAGGTTTCGCAGGCTTACGTGCGGTGGAAGTACGGGGGCGAAGCGGGTAATTTGAACCAGTTGCGGGGGTTGGTGGAAAATTTGAGACGATCGCACTTGAAGAAACTCAAAAAGCGCTGGTTTTAGGCGGTAAGGGTAGGAAAAAAGCGTCGCTTGCCTACCCTGTTGAGAAGTTCGACTAGCTCTTATTTAATCTTAATAAGTAACCCTCCTTATAGCTGGCAAAAGTATAGACCTCTTGAAAAAAAAATCTATGTTATAATTAAAGGTTTTGAATTTTAGACCTGAGAGCTAACTCATAATTGTAAAGTGCTGACAACCAATTACAACGGAGACCATAACGGCGGCGGCGATTTCGATAACGACTTGACAAAATTTTGAAAACTTTTAGACTCCTATTAACATGTTCAATCACTATTCGAGCCTGAGCTAAAGCTCGATTGTAGTCTTTTGATAAAAGAGAAAGATTCCCATTTTTAGGTTTCTTTTTAGGAATCCAGCTATTAAAGTGATAATCTTTTATCCCTTGATAGCCACTATCTTGTAAACTATCGGTTGAGGGATGGAAATGAACATTGCTTTTTTTAAACAAGCTGAAATCGTGGCAATGCCCGGTTCAAAATGTAGGCAAATAATCTGTTTACTTTCTTGATTAATGACCACTTGCATTTTTAGGCTGTGGTGTTTTTTCTTTCCTGAATAGTATTTTTTCTGTTTTTTTTTGGCGTTCGATAGCTGTTTCTGTGACATCCATTACGACAACTTTGCTGACGCCCAAAACCTTTGAACAATGCTTTTTTCCCAGGAATACCAAACTTTCCCGTTTTCATTAAAGTTGATTCAATGTTAGTTACAATTCGGCAAATTGTTGATTCGGATACTCCCCAATTTGTCCCCATATGAAAATAGGTTCGATATTCTCGCCAATATTCCAAGGCCACTTAAACTTGTTCTTCAAGAGTTAAGGCGCTTCGGCGTCCTCGTTTATCTTGAGGATTTTCTAGCCGGAATTTTTCTAAAGTGTTAACCATTTGTTTAAACGTTTGAATCAGGACACCAAATCTTCGTTTAAATTGCTCCGGTTTCAAATTTTGATAAAATCGATTGTTCATGATTGATTTATT
Organism: Microcoleus sp. POL10_C6; assembly: GCF_036701585.1. Taxonomy (NCBI): domain Bacteria; kingdom Bacillati; phylum Cyanobacteriota; class Cyanophyceae; order Oscillatoriales; family Microcoleaceae; genus Microcoleus; species Microcoleus sp. POL10_C6. The sequence continues at coordinate 16,990 of NZ_JAUBRB010000029.1, forward strand.
TATTGTGTAACTACAAAACCCCTTTTTAGCATTTTATGCTGTTTTGAGCATCATGTCCTGAAAATCAGCTCAACCTGCAATTCCCTCCACTTAAGCCAAACCCTTTATTATAGCATATTTTTTTTGCAAGAGGTCTAATCTTTACTTGTGTGGGGAGTAGGGCTTGGGCAGGAGATAAGCTGTTCTACATTTAAATTGTGTGTCAAAAATCAATAAAACTTTTGTGGGACGGGCTTCTAGCCTGTCCCGAATTTCCAATTTAAATGCGTAACAGCTTACCGCCCTCAATATACAGTTGAAATGCACAACAGCTTATTAATATGCCTGCCCCACAGGCGAACTAACTTGCCTTTAAATTTAACCTATGATGTTGATAATTCAGGCTTTAGCGATGGTTCTTTGCATCTTATTGTCCGCTATTGGACGCTGCGCGAACAAGCACAGGTGCGACGGACAAACACCAGGGCTGTGGTGGCCATTAAAGTAGCGTGCATCCGGGCGGACATTAAAATTCCTCAACCGATACTGGTGACTTTGTACGATCGAACAATTTACCGTGAGTGAGTTTTGAATTTTGAGTTGGGAGAGGGAGAGAGTGGGAGAGTGGGAGAGTGGGACAAATCCTCTTGTTTCACGCTGGACTTCTTCACGCTTGACTTCTTCCCTCAACACCCATCTGTTAAATCGATTAAATCCCGTAGACTGGGCGTTGCCGAACTTCCCTCTGATATCAAATCCGCGCTTCATCGTCGGGCGTAAAATCGAGTCAACATCCAACACTCAACCATCATTCAGTTTGGCGACCCCGAGTCAACAGTCAACAGTCAACAATCATGAGGAGTGCAACCAGAATTGATATGACTTCTCCCTTCTGACTTTTCAAATCAAGCAAAAGGCGAGCCGATTTCTCATTAGCGCGCCTCCTAATTGAATTTTATTTTGTAAAACGTAAATGAGGAGATTGTTCCCATTTGAAAAAAATCATGAACTCGTCTTGCTAGCGCGGCGGCGGCGTGCTGCAACCAAGCCACCCAAACCGAGAGCCAAACCAGTCATTGTCATCGGTTCTGGAACTGCTTCTGCGCTCACTGCGAAGTCTTGGAAGTCTGCGTCGTTTTTGTTACCACGATCGTCGAAGGAGATTAGCGTGCCTCCATTAAACAGAGAACTTGTGCCGTTTGTGAATTGTCCGGCAGCTTGGAAGACTTTGGTGTCTTCTTTGCCAAGTGCGTCCCACAGTTGCGATTGCGCGCCAAACACCGCTTGCTGGCTGCCAGTGTTCAAGCTTGAGGTCGAGTAGACACTGCCACCCCAGCCACTGTCGAGCCCCAAAGTGTAAACTTGATTTGCCAGGAAGGTGAATACTGCCGAGCCAGAACCCACGACTGTATTGCCCAGAGTTCCTTTCCATTCGTTTTCCCACTGGTTGTCTGAGGATTTAGTTTCCGAAAACAGGGTGCTAACTAGAGATACCGCCGAGTCCTTCACACTGTAGACTCCCAAAGAGGATTGGTACATACCGTGAGATTCTTTGAAGCTAAACTTGACGCTTGTATCTTGGCTGAATGTGATGCCGTTGGTACCAAAGGAGAAGGCTTGAGCTGGAGCTCCGGCGCCAAACAGAGCTGTGGCGGCGGCGGTAGCTGTTAGGGCGGATAAGAGTTTGGTATTCATAACCTGTTCCGTTTGTGCGATGGTCTTAATATTTTCATTATGCGATACTTTTTTTGTATTTGGTTCACTTTAGGTGAATTTTGACATATTCTTTATCAAGCCTTTACATAACTTTCACAAATGCTGTCGATCGCATCTGCCGACGGGCGATCGCTCCCTAATAATACCCACTAAATAATTATCAATATTGTGGCTTGAAACCTTGCAGTCGCGGGCATGGAGCGCTGGTCAGCCCAAGTAATTTGGATCGGGTTTATGCTAATTTTTTATGATATTCTCAAGTCTAAATTCTCAATAGCAAACACTTAAGTATAAATACGGTAATATTCGTCGGTACTGACAGTTCCAGAAGTTTTCTATTAGCCAGAAACTGGGAATATGTGTTTTTTGGGGCTGGTGTAGGGGAGTTAAAGTAGTTTATCTATCGGGTAAATTACGTACAAAATGCGATCGTTGGGTCTACGTATTTTGGTTGAATTAATATAGAGCCCCTGGTGTGAGATATCCCCAAGATGCGATCGAGGAGATGCAATTTCCGCAGATTGAAGCGGTAAAAGAGCGGATTGCCCCTCAACAAAGATTCTATAGAGAAGCTGTGGTTCCGTCCTTGCTCCCGATCGCCCGCATCAAAACAGACCGCTGTAGCGTTCCTCTGCCCAAGGTTCGCCCCGCTGGTGGTAGCCGTTGCGTTCCCAAAAACCGAGTTCTTCGGTTTCTGTAAACTCCAGGCCGTTAATCCATTTAGCGCTTTTCCAAGCGTACAGGTGGGGAACTACGAGCCGCATTGGGCCGCCGTGGTCTGCGGATAGAGGTTCGCCGAAGACGGTGTGGGCGAAAAAGTTTTCTTCTCGGAGGAAGTCGGCGATCGCAATGTTGGTAGTGTAGCCGCCGTAGCAGTGTTCTAGGACGTGCAGAGCTTTCGGATCGACTTCTATATAATTCATAAAATCTGTGACTTTGACTCCCGTCCACTGCACATCGAGTTTTGACCACCGGGTGACGCAGTGAAAATCCGCCGTAAAGTTACTTTGGGGCATGGCCTGGAAGTCCGACCAAGTGAAAGTTTGTGGTTTTGCCAATCCCCAGACTTTAAATTCCCAACTTTCAATGCTGACGGAGGGTGTATCGCCGTAGGTCAGCACAGGAAAGCCGTTGGCGAGGTATTGACCCGGGGGGACGCGATCGATGTTTTCTGATTCTGGCTTGCTAAAAAATTTGCCCAGCATTGATTCACACTCTACAGTAACTGACTGCAATCCTGAGTATAGCTTGCAGAGATGGGGGCATCGCAATTCATCTCAAGGTAGAAAGCTTTCAGGACTTCTGTAGAAAGAAAAATTCCTAAATTCTGCCTGATGCCCACCTAATTCTGCCTTCGGAGATAGCCACAGTTAAAAATTACCAACTATTATGATTCCAGCGTCAGTAAGTAGGCACTGTAAAAGCCAATTATGTAAACGATTGTAAAGTATCTTTAGCCCTAAGCGTGGCCAACTCAGGCCTGTTCCTGTTTACATAGTGTTACATAGCTGAGTTTAATTTCGCCTACCTACTTATTAAGTATGTAATCTTAAATTTTATCGCAATTCATGGGGCATTTCCTAATTTTTGATGTATTGTAACAATATGCTCGGATGCCATATGTAAAAAAAATTGATGGGGAAAAAATCATGATCACAAGTTGCTTGATTCCTTTGATGGTCTGCTTGATTGCTGGGTGGGTGACTGCGGGGACTGACAATAGAACGTTAGACGGAATTCCGGCTCCCATAGCTGCAATTATTGGAGTGTGTTCGTTAATTTGGTTGCTGGCGGTGTGTCCTTGGCCTGTTGAACTCGCTCTAGTCTTGGCGGTGGTGGTCTTCGGCAAAGCTTACGTGCAAAAAATCTTAAACGTCGGCTGAATTTTCAGGGCTAGCGCTCCTATGATTGGCGGGAGCGCGATCGAGTGCTGCTACTTTGTTAAAATTTTTCGCGATTTGTCTGGCTAGGTTCTGCGAGGGGGTCGCAAAGACGGAACCAACCCCAGAACTGGTGAAATTCAATTTACATTATTCACTTAAAAATTAAAACATAAATATTGACAGAGAAACCCGGTTTATCTAAGATAAACCGGGTTTGTAGGGGTCGGAAATTTTCACACATCGCGCAAGGCTTGCTTAGGACTTAGGCACTCGGAACAAAAGAAACCGGGTTTCTGAGTCCAGGAGTGTTGCTGTATGTGCGTAAAATGGCGAGCTGTTAAATTGGCAAGCGATTGATATCTTTATTAGAACCAATTACTACCATCGCGTCGCCCTTTCTTAAGCGTTCGCTTGGCTCCGGATTAATCTCGAACTTGTCGGCGCGCCCGACTGCTAGCAAGTTCAAACCATACTTGCGCCGGAGCTCCAATTCGGAGACGGTTTTACCGTCAAACTTGTCAGGAACGAGCAACTCAACGATACTGTGATCTGGATCGAGGTCAAAGCGTTCTAAAATGCTGGGTTTTGTAAGAAGGCGGGCCACAGAGCAGCCCATTTCTCGTTCTGGAAAAACTACATGATCTGCGCCGACTTTTTTCAACAGTTTTAAGTGAGTTTCCGAAGAAGCTTTGGCTATTACGTGACGTACCCCCCCTTCCTTAAGATTAAGCGTGGTTGTAATGCTTTCTGCTAGGTAATTGCCGATCGCCACAATCACTGTTTCAAACTCAAATATACCTGCTTCCGCAAGAGCGCTAGGCTCAGTAGAATCTAACTGCACAACGTGAGCAGCAATGCGCTCGGTCAAAGCTTGAGTTACTTTTTTTTCATCGGTGTCAATTCCCAGGACTTCGTAACCCAAACCGTGCAGAGTAGAACACACAGCTTTGCCAAAGCGTCCCAAACCAATAACTGCAAACTGCTTGTTGTCGGCGCGCAAAGTGCGAAAAAAATTCAAAGATGACAGGTTCACTAAATTTCCAGCGCTGAGCGTCTTGCTATGACAGCGCCGCCTCCTTTTTGATTTTTGGGTAAGTAGTAAAAGTTGATTTGGGTTGTCACCCATTGTTTAGATTATCAGCAACGAGGCAGGTTTTTTTTATCCCACTAACAAACTTTCCTCAGCATACTTAAAAGACCTGGGTTTTGGGTCGCCGAATGCAGCACTCACCAGCAGCAGTATCCCAACCCGACCTATGTACATTGTAGCAATCAAAATCAACTTACCGATCGCTGAAAGTGTGGGTGTAATCCCAGTGGAAAGACCGACCGTGGCAAAAGCTGAAACGGCTTCATACAGCGCTGCGATAAATTCTACTCGGGGATTGGTCAGCTCGATTAAAATTGCAGATGTGAACGCGACCAACATGGAACCGAAGACTACGCTAATGGTTTTTAGAATCATGGCTGGCGGGATTTGACGCTGATAGCACTCCACATCTTCCTGGCCTTCGATAACTGCTGTGGTACAGCAAAACAATAGCCTAAAAGTTGTGGTTTTGATTCCGCCGCCGGTGCTGCCAGGACTAGCGCCGATAAACATCAGCGCGATGGTCAGAAATAGCGAGGCTTCGGTCATTTGGCCAATGCTAATTGTATTGAACCCTGCCGTGCGGGGAGTAACAGATTGAAACCAAGCTGCCATCAGCTTTTGAGGAAAATTTAGAGAGCCGAAAGTGTCTGGGTTGTCGTATTCCAGCACCAAAAAGGCTAGCGTTCCTAAAATTAAAAGGACAGCCGTTGTAGTGGTGACAACTTTGAAGTTCAGGGAAAAAACTGTGCAGATAGGGCTTTTGTTGAAACGATCGCGCAGCCACAAGTACATTTCCATAATTACTTGATAGCCGATTCCCCCAAATATGATTAAACCGCTGACTGTGAAGTTAACCATAGGCGAAGTGATGTAGCCGATCAAATTATCTGAATAGATGCTAAAACCCGCGTTGTTAAAGGAATTAACGCTGTGAAATATAGCCGACCACACACCCTGTTTAAATCCGTATTGGGGGACGAAAACCGTCATCAGCAAAAACACTCCTGTTAATTCAAACAAAAGCGTTGTTGCTAGAATTGACTGCACGAGTTGTACTACGCCGGCGAGCCCGGATTTGTCGAGAGATTGTTGCAGGGCAACTTTGTCTTTCAAGCCAAAGCGGCGGCCCAATAACAGCAGTAAGAAAGTCGTGGCTGTCATGTAGCCCAAGCCTCCTATTTGCACCAGTAAAACTAGGCACAGTTGCCCCCAAAAAGAGTAATATTTTCCGACATCCACAACCGACAAGCCCGTGACGCAGACAGCGGAAGTAGAAGTAAAAAGTGCTGTTATTGGATCGCTCCAAGTTCCATCAATTGTGGAAAAGGGCATCATCAGTAATAAAGCACCTGCGAGGATGACAGCGAGAAAGCCCAAAGCAATGGTTCGCGAGACAGTCATTCGATTTTAGGTTTGAGATTTAAGATTTTAGATTTGAGAGGGAACCCACAAATCGATTTGAGATTTGAGGTGTGAGAGGGAAGCCACAAATCGATTTGAGATTTGAGGTTTGAGAGGGAACCCACAAATAGAGCGTCGGGCTTGAAATCAGGACATCTCTATCTGGCGAAGGCCGGAGACCGATCGAACTCAATCGCCAAATTCTATGACAACAGCGGGAAAATAACGGTAGAATTCCTTTAATAACTTGCGATCCGGCGATGACATCAACACTTTACCAGCAAATTCAGCAACTTTACGACGCTTCTAGCGGTTTGTGGGAGCAGGTGTGGGGCGAACATATGCACCACGGTTACTACGGCCCGGATGGCAATTTGAAAAAAGAGCGCCGACAGGCTCAGATAGATTTGATAGAAGAACTGCTGGCATGGGCTGGAGTACCGTCAGAGAAGGCACTGTGTGAATCTTACCGCATTCTCGATGTCGGTTGCGGGATCGGCGGCAGCACGCTGTATTTGACCGAAAAGTTTAGTTCTCTCCCTCAAAATAATTTAAAGTTGGATGGCGAGGCGGATCAAGATTATAGCCGATCGCCCGAACAAAATAAAACGGGCGCTAGCGTTACAGCGACCGGGATTACTCTGAGTCCGGTACAGGCCAACAGAGCGACCGAACGCGCTAAAATTGCCGATGCTCAAAGCAATGTGAACTTTTTGGTGGCCGATGCTTTGAATATGCCTTTTCCTGACGAGTCCTTCGACTTGGTTTGGTCGCTCGAAAGTGGCGAACATATGCCCGACAAAATTAAGTTTTTGCAGGAATGCTGCCGCGTACTCAAGCCGGGAGGAACTTTGATATTGGCAACTTGGTGTCACCGCCCGCTGGGAGAAACGGCGGGAGAATTAACTGATGAAGAGAGAAAGGAATTGGCAGAAATTTACCGGGTTTATGCTTTGCCTTATGTGATTTCTTTACCGGAATACGAGGAAATTGTCCGCAGTTTGCCTTTGACAAGTATTCGCACCGCTGATTGGTCAAAAGCTGTGGCTCCTTTTTGGGATGTGGTGATCGATTCTGCTTTGACTCCCAGCGCGATTTGGGGTTTGCTAACTAGCGGTTGGACGACTATTCAAGCAGCACTTGCTCTCGGATTGATGAGCCGTGGATATCAGAGCGGGTTGATTCGTTTTGGGCTGATTTGTGCTGTAAAATAACAGGCATATATCAGAGAATTTTTGAGTCTTGAGTTGATGAGTAAGGTGCGTATTACGCACCCTACAGAATATTATTTGTGTGGCGTGGGTGTGAGTTTTATGGGCAATGATTCGATTGGCAAGTCTTGGAGTGATAAAAATGGCTCGGCTCCGCAAAGCTGGGTGAGGGCATTTTGGGAGTTTTCTCGGCCGCACACAATTGTGGGTACTAGCTTGAGTGTATTGGCTTTGTACGCGATCTCCCAAAGTGCGCGGCTGTTTGTGAATCCTGTATTTGGGTCCCTAGCTTTTGCCTGGTTGGCTTGCATTTGCGGCAATATTTATATTGTGGGATTGAACCAGTTAGAAGATGTTGAAATTGATAAAATAAATAAGCCGTATTTGCCGATCGCCTCGGGAGTGTTTTCTCAGAAAACCGGGGAATTAATTGTAATTGCAACGGGAATTATAGCAATTTTGACGGCGGTTTTACAAGGCCCGTTTTTGCTGGCTACCGTTGGCGTTAGTTTGGCGATCGGGACTGCTTATTCTCTGCCCCCAATTCGGCTGAAGCGGTTTCCTTTTTGGGCGGCGCTGTGCATTTTTACTGTGCGGGGCGCGATCGTAAATTTAGGGTTATTTTTACACTTTAATTGGGTGTTGGGTTTGGGAGGGGCGAAAAGCGCTTTTTCTGGCTGGAGTTGGGAGAGTGTGTCTTTTGAGATTCCTGCGGAAGTGTGGGTGCTGACGGTTTTTGTTGTGGTGTTTACGTTGGCGATCGCCATTTTTAAAGATATCCCCGACATGGAAGGGGACAAGCAATATAATATTACTACGTTTACCATTGAGCTGGGCAAGCCTGCCGTCTTTAATTTATCTCGCTGGGTATTGACGGTTTGTTATTTGGGCGCGACTTTGGCGGGAGCGATCATATTGTCTAATGTTAATTTAGTGTTTCTGGCAGTTTCTCATTTGGCGGCTTTGGGTTTGATGTGGTTTTGGAGCACGAAAGTTGATTTGGACGATAAAATAGAAATTGCTGCATTTTATCAGTTTATCTGGAAGTTGTTTTTCTTAGAATATCTGATTTTTCCCGCAGCTTGTTTGTTGGGGTAGAAGGGGAAGTTCGGCAACGGATTGTGTAACGGATGTAACGGATGTAACTGCGATGGAATGGGGAAGAAGGAAGAAGGAATGGGGAAGGGGGAATAAGGAAGAAGGAAGGGGTAAGGAAAAAGGAAGGAAGAGTTAACAAATTAGAAGAATTTGGCAATTACAAGTTAGCGAACTCCCAAACAACCAAGACAACTATGGCTTCTCAAAAAAAATCGCGGAAATCTGCCTGCAAACTGGGTGCCGAAGACTCTTTGAAATTAGCTTGGCAACATCACCAAGCGGGCCGTTTGTTAGAAGCTGAGAATTTGTACCGGCAAATAATAGAAGTACAGCCGGAATCAGCAAACGTGCTGTGTTTGTTGGGAATAGCGGCGAGACAGCAGGGAAAAATTGCAGAGGCGATCGACTTTTACGAACAGGCGATCGCCCAAAACCCCGATTTTGTAGAAGCACATTTAAATAAGGCTAATGTTTTGCTGGATGTAGGGCAATATCAAAGGGCGATCGCCAGTTACGAACAAGTCATCAAAATCCAGCCAAATTCCGCACTCGCTTACAATAATTTGGGCTGGGTAAAACAGCAATTAGGGGAAATAGACGCGGCTATTTTATATTACCAAACAGCGTTGAAACTCGATCCCAACCTGCCGGAAACAGCGCACAATTTAGGACACTTATTTAAACAAAAAAAACAGTTAAACGAGGCTATAACTTATTACGTCCACGCTTTAAAAATTAATCCAAATTTGATATATTCCCTGATGGGATTGGGAACAGTTTTGCAACAGCAGGGGAAATTCGCCGAAGCTTTCAACTGCTACCAGCAAGCTGTAAAACTAGAACCCACCAATCCCGAAGCTCACAACAATGTAGGAGCATTTTACCACGAACAAGGCAATGTAAAAGCCGCAATATCCCACTACCGACAAGCATTAAACTTAAAGCCAGACTTCGTGGAGGCTATTAACAATCTCGGACACGCTTTGGTCGATTTAGGAGAGTTTCAAGAGGCTTTTTCTTGTCACAGTCGAGCCTTGGAATTGCAGCCAGACAACGCCACCGCCCACCTGGAATTCGCCTTAACTTTGCTATTGTTTGGAGATTTTCAGCGCGGTTTTGCTGAATATGAGTGGCGGTGGCGTACTCCGCAACTACAACCGAGGCAATTTAAACAGCCGGTTTGGGATGGTTCGGATTTGCAGGGGAAAACTATTTTACTCCACGTCGAGCAGGGCTTTGGCGATTCGATTCAGTTTATTCGCTACGCCCCAATTCTTCGCAGCCAAGGCGCTAAAGTTATGGTGGCTTGCTATCCAGAACTGCTGCGGTTGTTTGCGACAGTTCCTGGTATTGAATATTTATCAGTTAGTCTGGAAGGTTTGCCAGAATTTGACGTTCACTCACCGCTGATGAGTTTGCCGCGAATTGTCGGGACAACTCTGGAAACAATACCTGCCAATGTTCCTTATTTATATCCGCCTGCTGAGTGCAAGTTTGCGCTTTCTTCTGATGCCAAATTGAAGGTGGGGATTGTTTGGGCAGGGAGTCCGAAGCGCCGGAAAGACAATCAGCGTTCTTGCATATTGAGCGATTTTATTCGATTTTTGGATGTTCCGGGAATCGCTTTTTATAGTTTACAAAAAAACTTGTCCGAGAGCGATCGCACTTTGTTGCACCAACACTTAGTGCCGGATTTAACTCCGCATTTGAACGACTTTGCTGATACCGCTTCGGCTATATCTCAACTGGATTTAGTCATTAGTGTCGATACGGCTGTGGCGCACTTAGCCGGTGCTTTAGGAAAACCGGTTTGGGTGCTGCTTTCTTTTGCTCCTGACTGGCGTTGGCTGCTGGATCGTGAAGATAATCCTTGGTATCCAACTGCGAGGCTTTTCCGCCAAAGTCAGCCGGAAAGTTGGCAAGAATTGTTTGAGGAAGTACAGGCGGCTTTGAGTTTATTTGCGATCGCCAATACTGCTAGTTATTCCGAGGATTCTGCCCACAAGCAGTTTGACTCCCTTTCGCTTGCAATGACTGCTAATAATAAGCCTGACCTCGATTCTGTGGCTCTCAAAATGACAGGTGTAAGCGTGGTTAAAGAGAGTAAACAAATATTTGTGATGGCGAGCGAAGGGTTAGCAGAAGGCTCCGCAGCTAATCACTCGCAGGGAATTGAGACCTCGGTTGCGATCGCAACGGGTGGGGATAACTCTCTGGTTTTAGAGGATTTATTGCGACAAGCAGAACATTTAATGGAAACAGGTGATCGGGAAGAGGCGATCGCCATTTACGAACATATTATATCTATTGAGCCAAATTGCGTTCAAGCGCGGATTAATTTTGGTTTTCTCAAGCAGGAAAATGGCGAATTAGAGGCCGCTATCCCCCATTACCGAGAAGCTTTAGCCATTGATCCAAATATTCCTCAAACAGCTTACAACTTGGCAAAGATTTTTGAGGAGCAAGGTCAAGTGGAAGAGGCGATCGCACATTACGAGCAAGCTCTTGTAGCTCAACCGGATTTCGTACCCGCCCTGATTAATTTAGCCGTGGCGCTGCAAGAAAAAGGCGAACTTTTAGAGGCTGTAAACCTTTATAGACGAGCGCTGGAAATTCATCCGCATAGCTGGGAAGCTTACAACAATCTGGCAACAGTGTTGCAAGAACAGGGCAATTTAGAAGATGCACTGGAGTATTATCACAAAGCTCTAGAATTGCTGCCGGATTTTGTGGAAGCTATTAACAATTTAGGCAGGACGTTTTTGGAAAAAGGCGCGGTAGAAGATGCGATCGCCTGCTACAGACGAGCGATTCATTTAAGTCCCAATCACGCTAGCGCTCACCTGAATTTATCCTTGGCTTTGCTGTTGGTGGGAGATTTGGAAAATGGTCTCGCTGAATATGAGTGGCGCTGGCAAATTAAAGAATTTCACACTGGTCATTCCTGTTTTTTGACGGGGCCGGATAATACTGTTTCGGCCAGAGAATACCGGCCGCTATGGGACGGTTCTGATTTGGTGGGAAAGACTATTTTGCTGCACGCCGAACAAGGTTTAGGCGATTCGCTTCAGTTTATTCGCTACGCTGCGATCGTCAAAAATAAAGGCGGTAGGGTCATTGTTGGCTGTTACCCGCAATTGCACCGTTTATTTGCAACGGTTGATGGCATTGATTTGCTAATAGTTAAAGGCGAGCCACTGCCGGAATTTGACGTGCAAGCGCCGATGTTGAGTTTGCCCTATATTATCGGTACCAAGCTGGAAACAATACCGGCAAATACTGCTTATTTATCTCCGCCTGCGGGTGCTGAATTTACGCTTCGGCCCGATCGCACTTTGAAAGTTGGCATTGTCTGGGCGGGGAATCCAAAACACCGCAAAAACAAGCAGCGTTCGTGCAGTTTGAGTCAGTTTCTGCCGCTTTTTGACGTTTCGGGGGTAAGTTTTTACAGCTTGCAGAAAGAGGTTTCCGAGGCCGATCGCGCGCTGTTGAATCAAACGTCGATCGTAGATTTGAGCCCGCATTTTGGCGATTTGGCCGATACTGCTGCTGCGATCGCCAAACTGGATTTAGTGATTAGTGTCGATACCGCTGTCGCCCATTTGGCGGGCGCTTTGGGCAAACCAGTGTGGATTTTGCTGGCGTTTTCGCCGGATTGGCGGTGGCTGCTGGAGCGTGAAGATAGTCCTTGGTATCCAAGCGCAAGGCTGTTTCGCCAGCATCAGCGGGGCGACTGGGAGGACGTTTTCGATCGGGTGGCGGAAGCTCTAGGCGCGGTTGCTACAGCATTTGTGCCGTCGGATGCGGCGGATGCAGAGTTTCGGTTGGGCGTGGATTTGCAGCAGCAAGCCGATTTTGGCGGTGCGATCGAATGTTATCAGCGAGCGATCGCGATCGATCCTAATTACGCAGCCGCGCACAGCAATTTAGGCGTTGTCAAACAGCACAGCGGCCAGCTAACAGAGGCGATCACGCACTACCGACAAGCCTTAGCAATCGACGGGAATTTGGCGGAAACAGCAAGCAATTTGGGCAGCGCGCTCGCGGAAGCAGGGGAGACTGAAGAGGCGATCTCAGAATATGAGCGGGCGCTTTCTTTGAATCCGAATTGCGCGGAAGCGCTGATTAATTTGGGCCTGTTGTGGGAAGATCAAGGGGATGTGGCGGAGGCTATAAGCTGCTATGAGCAAGCGATTCAGGTCAATCCTAATTGCGCGGCGGCTTATTTGAATTTGGGAATTGCTTTGGAGGCACAAGGGGAGGAAGCGGGCGCGAATTATGAACGGGCGATCGCGAATTACGAACGGGCGATCGCGATCGAGCCAAATTATGTGGAGGCTTTGCAGCATTTAGCATACGCCTCGATCCGACAGGGCAAAATTGACCGCGCGATCGCATACTACGAGCGATCGACTGCACTGCAACCGGATTTAGCAGAAACTCTGATCGGTTTGGGGAGTTCCCTGCAACAGCAAGACAAGTTAGATGAGGCTCTAGCTGTTTGCCAGCAAGCGATTCAGCACTTACCAGCCAGTGCACAGGCTCGCTGCAATCTGGGAATTGTCCTGCACAAACAGGGCAAAATTGAAGATGCGATCGCCTGCTATCAGCAAGCTTTGAGCCTGAAACCCGACTTTCCTGAAGCTTTGAACAATCTCGGCAAAGCTTTTGAGGAATCGGGAAAAATGGCAGAGGCGATCGATTGTTACCGTCGGGCGATCGAACTCAAACCCGGTTATATCAATCCCCTCACCAGTTTGGGAAGTGCTTTGCACGATCGTGGCCAAGTTGCCAATGCTGTCACCTGCTACAGCCAAGCAGTAAAATTTAATGTCGCTAACCCGGAAGCTCACCTAAATTTAGGTTTAGTTTTGCTGCTGTCTGGAGACTTGCAGCGTGGTTTTTGCGAGTACGAATGGCGACTCCTAGTTAAAGAAAAACAGTTCCGGCGCCACAACTTTATTCAGCCACTTTGGGATGGTAAAGATTTGGAGGGAAAAACTATTTTGCTTTGCCCGGAACAGGGTTTAGGCGATGCAATTCAGTTTATCCGCTATGCAGATTTAGTCAAGCAAAAAGGCGGCAGGGTAATTGTTTGGTGTTTGCCGCACTTGCAGCGCTTGTTTGCACAAGTTTTGGGAATCGATGGGTTAATAGTTAATCCAGAGGATGCGCCGGATTTTCAAGTTCAGGCGCAGCTAATGAGTTTGCCACACCTTCTGGGAACAACTTTAGAAACTATACCGGCGAATGTTCCTTATTTAGCTCCGCCGCCCGGTTGGGAATTTACTCTCAATCCAACTACTAATTTGAAAGTAGGGATTGTGTGGTCTGGAAATCCTAAAAATTCCCAAAATAAGGTGCGATCGTTACCGCTAAATTTGTTGTCCCAACTGTTAGATATTCCGGGAGCAGATTTTTACAGTTTGCAAAAGGAAATGACAGCAGACGATCGCGCTTTGTTAGAGCAAATGCCAGTAACAGATTTAAGCTCTTATTTGCACGACTTGGCGGATACTGCGGCGGCAATCTCCGCTCTGGATTTAGTGATTTCTGTAGATACTTGTGTGGCACACTTGGCTGGTGCTTTGGGCAAACCAGTGTGGATTTTGCTGTGTTTTGTGCCGGATTGGCGGTGGATGTTGCATCGCGAGGATAGTCCTTGGTATCCCACGGCGCGGCTGTTTCGCCAGTCAACAGCGGGAGATTGGGAAGGAGTTTTAGAAGAAGCTGCTTTGGCGCTGAAAGAAAGAATTTGTCAGCATCAAGAATATCTAGCGCCCAGAGAAAGTCAAACCAATATTGAATTATATCAAAGACAGTTTAATCAGGGGAATATTCTCAAGTCGCAAGGAAGATTGGCCGATGCGATCGCTTATTTTAAAAATGCTTTAGTTTTGCAGCCCAATTCGATAGAGGCTACCACTAATTTGGCAGTGACGCTGCACCAAACAGGCAATTTATCCGAAGCTGCCGCCTATTATCAGCGCGCGACCGAGATTGATCCAAACTGCGCTCAATCCCACAATAACTTGGGTATTTTGCTGCAAGATCAAGGCAATATAATGGCTGCTATATCTTGCTTTCAAAAGGCGATAGCCCTGAATCCGATTTACGTCAAAGCTCTCAACAATCTCGGCGCCACACTCCAGCAGCAGGGCGAGTTGCCAACGGCGATCGCCTGTTTTCATCAAGCACTTTCTGTCAATTCCAATTATGCGCCAGCCCTGGTAAATTTGGGTGCGGCGATGCAAACACAATCTCAGCTAGCCGAGGCTGAACGCCTTTACGAGCGGGCAATTGAAGCAGAACCGCACAATCCTACAGGACACTATCACCTGGGAACGTTATGCTTGGCTGCGGGAAAAATAGAACAGGCAATTTCTAGCTTGGAACGAGCCATATCTTTGAACCCTAATTATATAGAAGCTATTACTAATTTAGGCAGTGCTGTTGAACAATTAGGAGACGTGAATCGAGCAATTTTTTGTTACAGTAAAGCTATCGAACTTGATGCCAATTGTGTTAAAGCTCACTTCAATTTAAGCTTAGTCTTGCTGTTGACTGGGGACTTGTCGCGCGGTTTAGCAGAGTACGAGTGGCGCTGGCAAACAGAACAGGCTACAAAATTACCACGGTTGAATTTTGACCAACCAGTTTGGGACGGTTCAGATTTGAACGGGCAAACTATTTTGCTTCGCTCCGAACAAGGTTTGGGCGATGCGATTCAATTTGTGCGATACGCGGCAATTGTGCAGCGAAAAGGTGGCAAAGTAATCATTTCTTGCTATCAAGAACTGAAGCGTTTATTTAAGCAGATTCCTGGGATTGAACAAGTGGCGGTTCGCATGGATGAATTGCCGGAGTTCCAAGTGCAAGCACCGCTGATGAGTTTGCCGTATATCCTGGGAACAAATTTAGAAAATATACCCGCAAATGTTCCTTATTTAGCGACGCCTCCGAATTGGCAATTTTCCCTAAATTTGGAGCGCAATTTCAAAGTTGGGATTGCGTGGGCGGGAAGTTCGGAACATTTGAAGGATTTTCAGCGATCGAGCGATTTAAGCTATTTCCTGACATTGTTAGATATTCCCGGTGTAAGTTTTTACAGCCTTCAGAAAGACTTATCGGCTGACAATCGTAGTTTGTTAACTCAAATTCCCGTGATAGATTTGAGCGACAATTTGAACGATTTTGCCGATACTGCGGCGGTGATATCGCAACTAGATTTAGTAATTTGCGTGGATACCGCTGTCGCGCACTTAGCCGGTTCTTTGGGTAAACCCGTATGGATTTTGCTGTGTTTTATGCCGGATTGGCGGTGGATGTTGGAACGCGAAGACAGCCCTTGGTATCCGACGGCGCGACTGTTTCGGCAGCAAACACCGGGCGATTGGGAGGAAGTATTCGATCGCGTAAAAACAGCCTTGCTAGAGAGGGCGGGCACGGGGGCACCGCCCCTACAATCTACTCGTTCCCAAGCTGTGTCTGGTAACGGAGATACCGAAGCTTCGCCTCGATTTTATTTATCGCCCGCACAGGTACAATTTCACATAGCAAAAGCCTTAGAAAAACAAGGTAAAAAAGCAGAGGCAGCCGCTCGTTACGAACAAGTAATTGCCGCCTCACCCAGCCACGCCGAAGCCCACAGTTATTTAGGTTATCTCAAACAGGAAAACGGGCAAATAACCGAGGCAATTTCGCACTACAAACAAGCGCTAGAAACCAATCCCAACCTGAGCGAAACAAACTTATACTTGGGTTCCGCCCTCGAAGAAGAAGGAAAAGTAGCAGAGGCGATCGACTTCTACAATAAAGCAATTCAACTACGTCCCAACTCGCCAAATTGGCGCTTGAGACTAGCCTTAGCTTTGCTCTTAACTGGAAATTTTGAGCGTGGTTTTGCGGAGTACGAATCGCGCTGGCAAACTGAACAATTGGATCGGCGCTCTTTTGAGCAACCGCTTTGGGATGGCTCTGATTTGCAGGGAAAAACAATTTTATTGCACCCTGAACAAGGTTTTGGTGATACGATACAATTTATCCGCTACGCGCCTTTAGTTAAGCAAAAAGGCGGCAAAATTATTGTTGCTTGTCATGTCTTGCTGAAGCGTTTATTTGAAGGAATTGCAGGAGTTGATCGAGTAGGAGTCAAGCCGAGCGATTTGATAGATTTTCAAGTGCAAGCCCCGCTGCTAAGTTTGCCACGAATTCTGGGGACGACTTTGGAAAATATACCGACGAATATTCCTTATTTAGCTCCGCCACAGGATTTTAAATTTTCCCTAGAGCCGAACAATAAACTAAAAGTAGGTATTGTGTGGGCGGGCGGCCCGCTGCACCGCAACAATCATCGGCGATCGTGTAAATTAAGCGATTTTGTGAAATTTGTAGATGTTCCGGGAGTGAGTTTTTACAGCCTTCAGAAAGATTTGTCAGGAGGCGATATTACTTTATTAAAGCAACACCAAATTGAAGATTTGAGCGAACATTGCGTCGATTTTGCCGACACAGCAGCAATTATTTCGCAACTCGATTTAGTAATTTGTGTAGATACTTCTGTCGCGCACTTGGCCGGTGCTTTGGGCAAACCCGTCTGGATTTTGCTGTCTTTTGTTCCCGATTGGCGCTGGATGTTGGAACGCGAAGATAGCCCTTGGTATCCCACTGCGCGGTTGTTTAGGCAGCAAAAAGCTGGTGATTGGGATGGAGTTTGCGATCGTATAAAAGCAGCCTTGCTAGAGAGGGTGGGCACGGGGACACCGCCCCTACAATCTACTCGTTCCCAGGCTCAGCCTGGTAACGCCAATCCAGAGGCTCAGCCTCAAATCCAACCCCCAGAAACTCCCGCACAAATTACCGGAATCGGCATTACTTGGCCCCTCAGTATAACCAGCGGCTGGGGAATTTACGCCATGAATTTAACACTACAACTGCGGCAAAATCCCGCCTGGGAAGTTGCACTTTTAGCACCGCCATCAATCACCTCAGAAGCGATGAATCCGCTGCATAAATCGCTGTTGTTACCTGTAATTGAAAAGCACAAAACTTTTCAGGAATTAGTAGCAGCCAATTCCGACAAACAAATCAGTTGTAATTTTCCCGTACTTTACGCTTTGGGGAATAATTTAGCATCCTCTGGAGTTGACAATCAAATTACCAGCGCTTGTCAAATAGGAGTCATATTTTTTGAAGACACACGAATCAAAGCAGAAGCACTAGAAACAGCCAAAAAATATAGCGCGATTGTCGCAGGTTCCAACTGGAATGCGGATGTTTTGAGAAGCCGGGGCTTGACTAATGTAGCGATGGTACATCAAGGAATTGACCCAACAATTTTTCATCCTGCACCCAAATCTAATCTATTTGGCGATCGCTTCGTCATTTTCTCCGGCGGCAAACTAGAATATCGCAAAGGTCAAGATATTGTAATTGCCGCTTTCAAACGATTTCGCGCCAAACATCCAGAGGCTTTGTTACTAACAACATGGCACAACTTCTGGCCTCAGTATATGTTAGGAATCGAACAAACTGGAAACGTGGCTGGGCTTCCCAATATCAACCGCGACGGAAGTTTAGGAATTTCCCAATGGTTAGTGGCGAACGGTTTGCCGATTGACTCTTTTATCGACATCGGCTTAATTCCCAATCACCTCGCTGGACAAATTTTGCGAGAAGCCGACTGCGCTGTTTTCACTAACCGCTGCGAAGGGGGCACTAATTTAGTCGCAATGGAAAGTATGGCTTGCGGAATTCCGACTATTTTATCAGCAAATACTGGTCATTTAGACTTGATTTACAGCCACATTTGCTATCCTTTATGGAATCAAGGACGAGTTAAACTGACGGCTCCTTTTTCTGGTGTAGAAGGTTGGGGAGAGTCTGAGGTTGCAGAAGTTGTCGAGGCTTTGGAGCAAGTTTATACTAATCGCGAAGAAGCAAAACGGATCGGTTTAGCTGCGGCTATTTTTATGCTGGATTGGACTTGGGAAAAACAGGTTAAGCGTTTTTTGGATGTGATGGCAGATATGTAGATAACACTAAAATCCTGACTACAAACTTTCGGAAAATTCTTCGTAGTAAAGACTTTACTCATTATAAAAAAGATTAATTTCCGATTGATTCCAATAGTTTGTTAGCACTGTTTACACTTTCAATCTCGTATAGTTCTGGATTGTAAGAAACAATTTGTGCTACCAATTTGTGATGATATTGTTGAGCAGTTGCATTCCTAGAACCATGAACGCTACGATAATTAAGAACTATTTCTCTCGTTCCCCAAAAAGGAATGCTATGTTTGTGACAATTAACCCAAAATTCCCAATCCTCATAACCTTCTTTCATCTCTGCTTTGTAACCGTTGACCAAATTCCAAACAGATTTGTGATACAATGAAGACGTGCAAATCATATTAAATTGTTTGATATTTTTTGGTGAATATAAATCATAACTGGGTATTGTGTGATTTTCATTGCCACCAAAAAGTTGATAAGAACCAAATGCTATGCAAGGTACTTTGGATTTTCGACATATTTCTAAAAGACACATCAAGGCATTTGGAGCTAAAATATCATCGGCATCTAAGGGCATTATGTATTGACCTTTTGCTGCCGATATGCCAGTATTTCTAGCCATTGATATCCCTTGATTAGCTTGTTCTATTAGCCTAATTTGATGCTGGGGATTTGCTGCAATCGCATTTTTTGCTACTGTACTCGTACTATCTAAGCTGCCGTCATTGACAATGATAATTTCCCAATTTTTGTAAGTTTGGTTAATCACGCTAGTTACTGCTTCCACCAAAAAATGAGATTGATTGTAGCAGGGAATAATCACAGATACCAAAGGTCGATCTGCCAATTGTGGCGAGGCTGTAACTTGTTTGACACTTTCTGATTGTAAATTATGTGCCGAATTTCTAGCAGCTTGCAAGCTGTAAAAATAAATCTTGGGATGGACAATGGCTAATTGATTCAGATCGGTATTGTGATATTCATTTACTAACCTCGGATATCCCGACAAGTATTCTTGTTTAACAAAAATCAAGATATTTTGAGCGTAGCAAGGCTCTACTTTGTCATTGTTCCATATTTTTTTTCTCAAGCAGTCAATAACTGCATACCCGTTTTTCTGAAAGTAATAAACCCAATATTGTGGCCACTGTTCGTTAACGTGTTCGACGCCTCCTTGAAATGGTATCGCAGCAGAAAACAGAATCACTGGTGCTAGTTGAGTAAGAGAATTAACAAAGTTTTCGGCACAGGTAGCCGGCAAATGTTCGGCAACTTCCAGAGAAATTGCTAAGTCAAATTTTCTGTTTATTTGCAGCGGTTGCTTTAAATCGGCGGATTGGAACTGATTTAAAGGAATTTGTAAAATAGTGCGATCGACATAATCGCCATCTATTCCCAAACAATCAGCAATTCCCAACTTGTGGAACGCAGCTAACCAACTTCCCGTACCGCAGCCCACATCTACCACACTTTTAGGTAAAATGGGTTGCAGCAAGTCTAACAGCAGGGGAATAATTTCTCTAGCAGAAGTGCGAGTTCCTTCTCCGATTAATTGGTAAAAATCTCTTGTATAAGATGGCTGTTGATTTTGATGTGTTTGGCTGCCTGTTTGAGAATTAATTGCCTCTAAACTGCTAATCTTGTAACCGTGCAAATGTGCTGGCAACTGCCAGGAAATATTGGGATCTGGTTGATGTTTTACTGGCTCGACATTGCCCCGCCAAGCAGCAGCCATAATTTGCATTGTTTGATAAATTACAGTATTCCATCCCCTTTGCTTCAAGTAATCTAAACCTTGAGCAACATCAGGAGCATTTAAATCGTGAAATAAAATTATTGCATCTTCCTCCGCCAATTTTTCACAAACAATTGCGTCATTTAACGGCCCAGGTTCTCCGTGTTCTCCGTCAATAAAAATTAACGACCATTTGCGGTTGAATTGAGCGGAAAATTCTTCGACTCTTTGGGGGCTGTAACCTGGTATTAGCTCGACTGATGTTTGAACGCCCGACGCCTTTAGAGCTCCTTGAATTGAATCAATGACGCTTTGCCTGATGTCGTCTCTTTCTAGCAGCGGATCGACGACATCTAATTCAACTCCGGCGAGTGCTAAATGACAAGCAGACCAACCCAGCCAACAGCCTATTTCTAAGGCTTTTTTACCTTTGAATTGCAGAGCTGTATTGTAAAGGATGTGGGCTTCGTCGCGATTCAAAAACCCGATGAATGGATAGCGCTTGTCTGCATACCAATTATGCGGAATTTCCCGGCGCAAGTAAGGCCAGTTACTTGCATTTGGATCGGCAATAATCATCTTGGGGAAATAGGAGTCAGGTATAATTATTTGGAACCCTGGCGAAACGTAATCCCCTGGTTGTAATAAATTATTTTTGCTAAGTTCAGGTTGTTGGTAAGTCATTTTTGGTTCTTGAAATATTGGTATTGCTGGCTGTTTTTTAGGTTGATAACGGACGCTAATTTCCAGGATATCGCCGTCAGTTGCCATCAATTGTACTTGGTCAAACTGCTGGCGGCCAGCTAAATGCAAAATGCCGATCGCCTCCTGCGGCAAGTACGGCTCCACAAAACAGCCTCGCTGCTTGTCCCAAACCGGAAAACCGTTGAATATCCAATTGCACCAAGCTGGCAGCATTTCAGTCATATTGAACAATTCCCCACTGTAAACAGCGAGGTTGAGGGCAAATTGATCTGTCATGACACAGCCGGATCTCTGCAATCCTTGATGGAGTTTTTCAGCCCAGATTTCCCAGTGCAAAGCATCTTTTCGGAGGGCAAAAACTCCGGCATTTAATATAGGATAACTGTAGAATTTTTTAGCGGTTTCTTCACCAAAGTTAGCTTCATATTGTTGATAAACCCACTGCCAAAACTCAGGCAGTGGCCCGTACTGCTGCAAGCTTGCCCTGTGAACTTCGGGAACAATTGCCAGTCCCCGGCGCGATGCTCCTTCAACCAACAAATTAATTGCTCTCCAGTCTTGAACCCAAGCATCCGCATCAATCCAAAGGTATATATCAAAATTGGGAAAGTATTTTCGCAAACAAGGTCTAACTAATAGTCCTTTTAAATGTTCGGGAGATTCATTTATGCCCGGAAAGTCAAAGTCCCAATCTGGTTTTTGAATGATATTAACTTGTCTTTCCAGCCACTGCAACTGTTCGCGAGTACAGCCGAGATCGAAAAAGCCGATCGCCACATTTTCACCCTCTGGTTTTTCCCGCACCGATAAAATAGTACCTTGCACCAATTCAAAGTAATTTGCATCGGCGGCCGTGATGATGATAATCTGCATAAATAGCTTTTCTAATACAATAAACTGCGGAGTATACCGTAGGGTGCGCCTCGGCGCGTCTTACTATAGTGTAGGGTGCGCCTTGGCGCGTCTTACTATAGGCTAGCAATATTCATACAACTATACTATCGAGGAGGAATTGTGAAAAACCAAAAAGGGAAAGTTTATCTAGTCGGTGCGGGGCCCGGAGATTGTAACTTGATGACAGTGCGATCGCACAAACTGCTATCCCAAGCCGAAGTCTTAATCTACGATGCTCTAATCGACATCCCGCAACTCGAATTAATCCCAGCAACTTGTCGGAAAATCGAAGTCGGGAAACGCGGCGGCAAACCTTCCACCCAGCAGCAAGAAATTAACCGTTTGCTGGTAGAACATTGCCAACTTGGAAAACAAGTAATCCGCTTAAAAAGTGGCGATCCGTTTATTTTTGGCCGCTCTAGTTCCGAAATTCAAGCATTAATCACAGCGGGTTGCGACTTTGAAGTAATACCCGGAATTTCATCAGCCTTAGCCGCACCTTTATTAGCAGGAATTCCTCTGACTGATCCGGTAATGAGTCGCTGTTTTGCAGTGATGAGCGCCCACGAACCGGATGCTCTTGAATGGGAAGCTTTAGTGCAGATAGAAACTTTGGTAATATTGATGGGAGGGCGAAATTTAAGCGAGATCATCTGGCAATTGCAAAAGCACGGACGATCGCCAGAAACTCCGATCGCCATTATCCGAGATTGCGGCCGCCCCGAACAGCAAATTTGGCTCGGCACTCTCTCCAACATTGTACAGCAAACAGCAGGTCAATCTCTATCGCCTTGCGTGATCGTAATTGGGGAAGTAGTCAGATTGCGCGAATATTTAATCCAGCCAGAAAGCACAAATATGATCGATACACCAGTCACCTCTAATAACAGCCCATTGCCATTAGCAGGAAAAACCATTTTAGTCACGCGCTCCGTTTCTCAGTCGGCTGAATTTAGCGATCGACTCCAGCAACAAGGAGCCCGCGTTATCGAAATGCCCGCCTTGGTAATTGGGCCGCCGTCCACTTGGGAACCATTAGACAGTGCGATCGCACAATTGTCAAGCTTTCACTGGTTAATTCTCACTTCCCACAACGCTGTAGACTGCTTTTTCCAACGATTACAAGCAAAAGGGAAAGACGCCCGCAGCTTGTTTGGTATTAAAATTGCCGTTGTCGGCAAAAAAACAGCAGAAAGTTTGCGATCGCACTCTTTACAACCAGACTTTATTCCCCCCAACTTTGTCGCCGATTCCCTAGTCGAGAACTTCCCCTGGCAGGGCGGGCACGGGGGCACCGCCCCTACAAACTGCAAAATCCTATTTCCCAGAGTAGAAAGCGGCGGCAGAGAAGTTTTAGTTAAAGAATTCACCGCCAAAGGAGCGCAAGTAATAGAAGTGCCAGCTTACCAATCTTGCTGTCCAGAAAATATTGATCCGATCGCCCTATCCGCACTCCAAAATCAAGCCGTAAATATCATAACATTTGCCAGTTCCAAAACCGTACATAACTTTTGCAATCTCATACAAGAAAGCCCAAAATTGTCCCTCTCTAAGGATTGGTTGGAAAACGTTTGCATTGCATCCATCGGCCCGGAAACTTCCAAAAGCTGCCAAAATTTATTGGGTAAGTTAGATGTGGAAGCTAAGGAATATACCTTGGATGGGCTGACTGAGGCGATCGTCCAATGGACACAAGCGAGGTTGTAAAATAGTTGTACGATCATTAGGAGGAAAGAAACATGACCGCCAAAGACCAACTTCTTCAAGAACTCGACCAAGTGCCAGAACCCTTGCTGCTGAAAGTGCTTGAATTTGTCCGTTCCTTAAAGACTGAAGAAGAACAACAAAAACTAGAAGCCAAAGCGTGGCAGGCATATCTAGATTCAGAACGCGAAAGAAAGGAGGTTTATCGTCGCCTTGCCAACTCCTAATTTTGTCAGCAAAAGTATGGTTGTCAATATCCACGCCAGACAGATAGAAAGATTTGGTGGCACTCCCGGCCTCAGAGATGAAGGCTTGTTAGAGTCGGCTTTGGCTCAACCGCAAGCAACTTTTGGCGGTCAATTGTTGCATCCGACAATTGCCGAACAAGCTGCTGCTTATCTCTATCACATAGCGATGAATCATCCCTTTATTGACGGCAATAAACGAACAGCTTTTGCTGCAGTGACAGATACCTTTTTGCGTTTAAATGCTTGCACTCTCAATTAGATGGACGATCGAGCATATGATTTAGTCATGCGAGTCGCACGGGGAACCATGACTAAGGAAGAACTAACCACCGAGTTCGAGTCAGGTATTTTTAAGTTTTAATAAGTAAGTTGGGCAGCCTACGTTGAGATTAAGTAAGGTACGGCGTACTCACCCTACATGGAAATAGCGAATCGCGGAACAAAAAAGCGAGTAAAATTATCACTAAAGAACAAAGCCGAGATCCTTTGCGTCAAATCAGTAATAAAACTAAACAGAAAATAGCACCAACCGCCGATCGCCCTTTCTCCCGCAAATCCCGCTACCCAACTACTAATTAGCAATAGCCATGAATATAAATTTTTCTCGTTACGACACCTTAACCACCCTGCTAGCAGGAACTACGGCAGCCTTAACCATAGTCATCAGCCAA
>NZ_JAUBRB010000029.1:41440-88679 GCF_036701585.1 Microcoleus sp. POL10_C6
ACGAGTTCCGGCGAAGTCGCCCCGATTAAAACCGGATTTAATGCAGCAGTTCCCATCAATACATTTATCGCGAAGCTAGTGGCGGCGGGAATCAACAAATCCGAGTTGAAAGTAGACAATACTCCCGCAACGATCGGCCCGGTATCCACCACCAATCCGCAAGACGCCCAAGCCTATTATTTTCGAGGACTTTCGCTGTTAGATCAAGGAGATGCTTGGGAGGCGATCGCCGATTTCAACAGAGCACTCGCTTTCAAGCCCAAATATACCCCTGAATTGTATTTTAATATCGGCAATGCCCGCACTTTCATTGCCAGCCTCGAAACAACCCGCGGGCCCAGGCCTATTAGCGCTATTAGCGCTATTAGCGCTATTGAAGCATACACGCGGGCGATCGAAGCCAATCCCGGTTTTGCCGACGCTTACTACAACCGAGCTTTAGCTTACCTGGACAACAAAGACCAACCCCAAGCAATTGCCGACTTTCAAAAAGCAGCAGAACTTTACAAGCAAGGCGGCAGAACCAGCGCCTATCAAGACGCGCTCACCCGAATCAAACAATTGCAGTAAAATGAGAAGTTAATAATTAAGAATTAAAAATGAGTAATCCCATTTTTAATTCTTAATGTAGTTCATAAAAACAGCAGGTAAATAACCATGACTGCTATCACCTTAAACCTCAACTCCCTGATTAAACTAACTTCAGAACAGTTTTATCAACTGTGCGAAGAAAACCCAGACGTGAAACTCGAACGCAACGCCAACGGAGAATTAATCGCCATGCCGCCAACCGGAGGAGAAACAGGGAAACGCAATGTCAAATTGACTACCCAATTGGATGTGTGGAACGAACAAACCGAACTCGGAGAAGTGTTTGGTTCCTCCACAGGATTTACCCTTCCCAACAAAGCCGATCGATCTCCCGATGCTTCTTGGGTATAAAAATCTCGCTGGTCAGCTTTGACGCCAGAACCAAGAGAAAAATTCATCCCCCTTTGTCCCGATTTTGTCATTGAATTAGTCTCGCCCAGCGACAGTTTGAAAAAAAGTCAGGAAAAAATGCAAGAATATATGGAAAATGGCTGCCCTTTGGGTTGGCTGATTAACCGCAACAAACGCGAAGTTGAAATTTATCGCCCCGGTCAAGATGTGGAAGTTTTACAATCTCCTCTCACTCTTTCTGGGGAAAATGTTTTGCCGGGATTTATTCTAAATTTGCAAAAAATTTGGAATTAGCAGAATTAACTTTTGACTTATTATATCGTATCATCTTCAATAAAATAACCGTTACCATTTCGTAGTGAGGAATGCCAGTCAGAGCGAGTTGGATCGGGAGGGTTTTGAGGCTGCGGGGCAGGAGGGAAGAGGGAAGAGGCAGGAGGCAGGAGGGAAGAGGGAAGAGGAAGAACGAAGAAGCCAGAAAAAGTGTTTTTACAAATATGAGATGCTCCCTATAGCTTCTTTGTCCTTAAAATCGATAACTAAACTGGATTCGGGAGCAGAGGTCGAATTAACTCCAGAATTTGGTCATAGTTAAAGTTATTGACACAATCAATTAGCGAACTGGAAAGGGTTGATTGAGATGCGGGAATTTGTTTGATTAGCTCGTTCATGACTTCAGGATCAACATAGTAGGCAGCTTGATACATTTCTTCTAACCACTGAGAGGACATCACGGCTAGATCTTCTGGAGATAAAGAATCAACAAATAGTTTTTGGGAATCTTTTCCTACAACTGTGTAGATGTACTCTACTCCCAAGTATTGAGCGAGTTTGTCAAAGACGAGGCATTCCTGAAATGGCTTGCTCATAAAGTCGTCACAACCAGCCATAAGAACTTTCTCTCGATCTTCTTCAAAAGCACTGGCAGTTAAAGCAATAATGACAGTCTCTTTTCCATGAGGGTGTTCTCTAATGCGTTTGGTAGCTGTGTAGCCATCCATGATCGGCATTCGTAGATCCATCCAAATCAGGTGTGGGGACCAACTTTCCCACAGGGATAGTGCTTCAACTCCCTGTGTTGCTTCGCGCACCTCAAAACCCACTGAGATAAGGAGTTTGACCAATAAGCGGCGATTTTCCTCTACATCTTCAACCACAAGGATGCGGTAAGTTGGTTGTCCTGAAGCTATACCAATCACTCTTTGTGTAAGCAATTCTGAAGCAAGGCAGACTCCTTGAGGTAGCTTTACCGCAAGTTCAAAGTAAAAAATGCTGCCCTGATTCAATGTGCTTTGAACCCGAATCTGACTACCCATGAGTTGGACAAATCTTTGGCTGATAGCTAGACCTAGACCAGTACCTTGATTCAATTTATGCCCCGCTTCAGCTTGCACAAACGCCTTAAATAAACTCTCAATTTCTGTTGGAGCAATTCCCACTCCAGTATCCTCAATTTCAAAATATAGGCGACAGGACGTTTGGTCGCTCTGTTCCGATATTACTCGTAAGGTGACGCTTCCTTTATTAGTAAACTTTATCGCATTACCGAGCAGATTGACTAAGACTTGATACAGCTTATGCTCATCGGTATGGACAAATTGGGGAAGATTGGGGTCGAGCTCGAAAATTAGTTTCAATCCTTTCGATTGGGCTTTGATTTGCAACATTTCTTCAATAGAAATCAGCAAAGATTTTAGGTCAAAGTCAGAAAGAGAGACTGTCATCTTTCCGGTCTCTATTTTAGATAAATCTAAAATGTCGTTAATCAATGCCAATAAATGTGTGCCGCTACGATTGACGATCGCCAAATCTTGTTGGAGTTCGGGAGTCAGAACAGGATCGTAACTCATCAATTGCGTAAATCCCAAAATAGCATTGAGAGGAGTACGCAGTTCGTGGCTCATATTGGACAGGAACATACTTTTGGCTCGGTTTGCTGTTTCTGCTGCTTCCTTAGCTTGCTGAAGTTCCAACTCGGCTTGTTTGCGATCGTTAATGTCAATTAAATATCCCAACATTTCCACTGGTCTACCTGCAGGATCTCGAATTAGTCTGAGTTGACAGAGTATCCAGCGATAAACCCCATCTGAGCGACGAAGACGGTATTCATGGAAATAAAAATCATTGACGAATAGATTGTCTAAGCCATTAACCACTCGTTCTAAATCATCTGGGTGTAAGTTATGCACCCAAAAGTCAGAATCTTCTAAAAAATCAATCCTTTCATAGCCCAATACATCTTTGATATTTTCGCTCATGAACGTTGCTGCATAATTGCCATAAGGTTGACAGCCAAAAATAACGACGGGGCTGTAGTTCAGGAGAAAGTTGAGGCGATTTGTGGTAGATTGCAAGGCTTGCTCAGCTTGTTTCAGCTCTGTCACATCCTCCTGAACGGCAACATATACAGTTCCATATTCAGGATGCTCAAACCTAGATGTATGAACCCTGCACCAAAAGAGAGTTCCATCTTTTTTCTTATTGTAGACTTCATATTGTGCTTCTCCGTCCCGATCTAGTTTAACAACAACATCTTCAACGGTTTCGTCGGGTGTAACCTCTGTATCGACGTAATTTATTACACCAACAGATTGACCTGCGAGTTCACCCTCTGCATAGCCAAACATCGCGTCAAACTTGGGATTAGTGTAGACGATCGTGAGGTCTGAGGCTTTAATTAAACACACTCCACCTGCCATGTTATGGATAATAAGACTCTGAAGCTCTAGCGCCTTTTGAGCTTCTTTTTTAGCGGTAATTTCTTGGATCTGAGCAATAAAATGTAGTGGGTTTCCCTGTTCATCTTGTACTAGCGATCCATTAAGAAGAATCCAAATTATATGTCCTTGTTTATGGAAATAGCGTTTTTCCATTTGGTAAGTTGAAATGGTTCCTGCTAAGAGTTGATGTGCATAGCTAAGATCCCCGTCTAAATCGTCAGGATGGGTAATGTCTTGGAACGTTAACGCTAACAACTCTTCTGATGAGTAGCCAAGAATCTGACATAAGGCAGGATTTACTTTAATCCAGTGCCCATCAAGTGAAACGATCGCCTTTCCAATGGACGCATTTTCAAAGGCATTGCGAAACTGCTCTTCACTGTTTCGTAAAGCCACCTCAATTTGTTTGCGTTCGTTTTCAGCCCACTTGCGCTCATTGATCTCCTTCTCTAAGGCTTGAATCGCCACAATAAGTTGAGCTGGACTAGGTAAAGCTAAGGCTGATGGAATTAAAAACACTAGCTCAGATGCAGTATGTATAGAAATCAGAGCAGTAATAGCTTTAAGTCCTCCATAAATCCAATAATTAGGAAACCAAAGCGTCCAAATTTCCATGATATGAGTTGTACCACAGGCAATTATGAAGGCGCTAAACAGAAATAATACTTTCGGAAAAGGAGTATCTGGGCGCTGTCGCACAAAGTACATTAGCATGATTGGGATGGAGTAGTAAGCTAAAGCAATTAAACCATCGGATAAAATATGTAATCCTACTAAATTTGTTTGCCAGAGATAGCAGTGACCATGAGGAATGAATCCTGCACTTTCAAAAAAATGTGTAATCATACCTAACCTGAATTATTCATGAGTGCTGAAGTGCTTAGCGATTGAGTTCGGCCATTGCCCGCTTCATCATCGAAGTTTTACCGGGAAAACCACTTTTGAGTAGGGAGATGTCAAATTGCCAATCTAGCAGCACGAGACATCTGATCGCAATGACGAGTAGACTTGCTCTTTCAGAAATGTGCTTGTTCATACAGCAGATTGCGTTGAAAAAATGTTCTCCTAATGTTAGCCGAAACGAAGAAGGGCAACTACGGAGAGATTATCCCTACCTCAACAAGTCAGATTTTGTAGGGGCTGTGGCAGCGTGCCATTCCTCGAACTCTGCGATCGCAGGATTTCTTCCTGCGTAAAGTTAGTTTATAACCTAATAATTCAACTATACTCTTATTCATAGGCTTGTAGTCCTCTGGCAAGAAACTATGGAAAGGAGTAGGATTCTCGATAGAACTAGCGATAGAGTGAGCGATCCAGCTACCAACTACCGCGGCAATATTTTAATTGTTGACGATCTGCCTGACAACCTGCGTCTTCTGGGCCGTAGTTTGAGGAGACATGGTTATAAAGTTCGCTGTGCCACAACAGGTGAAATGGCGATTCGAGCCGCCCAATCGCCATGGACGGAACTAATTTTACTAGACATTAAATTGCCCGATTTAGATGGCTATGAAGTTTGTAAACAATTAAAATCTAACGCGCAAACCACAAGCATTCCGATAATTTTTTTGAGTGTTCTCAATGAAACTTTCAATAAGGTTCAGGGGCTGGCTGTTGGTGGCGTAGATTATATTGCTAAGCCGTTTCAAATCGAAGAAGTATTAGCTCGTGTCGAAACTCACCTAACCATCCGACGGTTGCAACAAAGCCTCCAAGAGCAGAACTTACGTCTCTTGAGAGAAATGGAAGAACGCCAACGTCTCGAAGCATCCCTCTTTGCCGAAAAAGAACTCGCTCAAGTGACTCTCCAATCGATTGGTGATGCAGTTATTACTACCAATGCTGAAGGTAATGTGCGATTTTTCAATCCTATCGCTGAGCAACTGACAGGCTGGAAGGCTCATGAGGCTAAGGGACTCCCCCTGTCTACAGTCTTTGAAATTGTCAATGAAGTAACGCGAAAGCCAGTACAGAATCCGATCAACAAGGCTCTGTTGGAGAAGCGAATTGTGGGCTTAGCTAACCATACTATACTGATTGCGCGCGATGGGACGGAGTATGCCATTGACAACTCAGCAGCACCGATTCGAGACTGCCAAGGTCAAATTATCGGGGCAGTCATCGTCTTTCATGATGTTACCGAATCGCGCAATCTTGCTCGTCAACTCTCTTGGGAAGCCAGTCACGATGCTCTGACGGGTTTAATCAACCGTCGAGGATTTGAGCAGCGACTAATGGAGGCGATCGCCTCTGTTCAAGATAGCAATCAGCAGCACGCTCTCTGTTATTTAGATTTAGATAAGTTCAAAGTCGTTAACGATACCGCTGGTCACATTGCTGGCGATGAGCTACTGCGCCAAATCACTAGACTTTTACACAAGGGAGTCCGCGCTAATGACACACTGGCTCGCTTGGGAGGTGATGAATTTGGTCTTTTGCTTACTAAATGTCCCCTCTCTAAAGCCGCTCTAATTGCGGAAAACCTCAAAGACCTAGTGCATCAGTTTCGG
Source organism: Microcoleus sp. POL10_C6 (assembly GCF_036701585.1). Lineage (NCBI taxonomy): Bacteria > Bacillati > Cyanobacteriota > Cyanophyceae > Oscillatoriales > Microcoleaceae > Microcoleus > Microcoleus sp. POL10_C6. The sequence goes on from NZ_JAUBRB010000029.1 coordinate 47,613, forward strand.
TTTATTTGGGATAGCAAAACCTTTATCATCGGGGTCAGTATTGGAGTTGTTGCCATTAACCAAGACAGCCAAGATTTGATGGAGGTTATGGGGGCGGCTGATGCAGCTTGTTATGCTGCCAAAGCCAAAGGTCGCAACTGTGTTCATGTTTATCATCTAGATGATGGCGAACTAATATAATTAGACTATAATTAGACAATGTGGTGAGAGGCAGTAGATTTCCAACATTAGCCGTGCGTTAGAAACCAATCGTTTTTGTCTCTACTCCCCAAAGATTGGCTCTATTACCTTTAATATCGTTTCCGGTTGTATCGGAATGATTTAACCGCAGAGGGCGCAGAGAACGCAGAGGGAGAGAATACAGAGAGGAATAATTCCGATGCAACCGGATTTGATAGAACCCATTATTAGAGCATTATCAAATCTTGTTAAAAATGCTAGACAAAAACGGAGAAAGCGTGGCTCCCAATGATATCAAATCAGTTAGCATCGGAATAGTAAATTCGAGTTCACTGTTGACTGTTCACTGTTCACGGCTTCAACAGTCAACAGTCAACATCATGTATGAGTGTAACCGGAAATGATATGAGTTTATTCTGACCGCAGAGCGTTATGGCTTGATAACCAAGAGCGATTGTTGTTGGGTAAGCGAAACTTTTTGATTAAATTATCCTAATTTATCTGGGCTAAAAGTTTTTAGTAAACACTTGTCTACAATCAATATTTTGGGCGCTAGCAGTCGAGTTTTTTTTAATTATTCTTGTTCCATTTTATCCCGTTTTCGATGTTGAGGTTGCGGTTTCTAGTGTGAGTTACCGCACTTTTTTAGGTATTCCCATCCTCTGAGTTTTGCGACTTGTTCTCTCCCGGTTTTTTAGGCGATCGCACCCTCTTCCTTCAGAATTACCACGGCGAACCGATCATGGTAAAAGCAGCCCAATAATAAGGATGCGACAAATTTCGATCGCCCCTGGTGGCCAACTCCGACGGCAAAGGCAGAGCTTGATTGTTGCCCGATCGTACCAAATAACCATCTTGCAACCGCACTTCACCCCGCAACATCGCCAACTGCGCTTGCCGCAAAGCCTCCGCCTTAATCGGCGCTGTACGCAACTGCTGGTAAAACTCAGTCATCAGCCCCAAAGTACCGACATCGCTGACATACCACAAACTCGCCAAAGCCGATTTTACCCCCGCGTGCACCGCTAACCCCGCAAACCCCAACTCAGCTTGTTCGTCTCCCACCGCCGTAGTACACGCACTCAAAACCAACAACTCCACCTGCGGGTTAGATAACTTCAACTGATCCAACTGATTCAACCGCAACTTAGTATCCCAAAACTGAATGTAAGAATTTTGGGCACCCCCAGGTTGAAAATCGCCGTGAGTAGCTAAATGAATAATTTTGTATTGCGATTGATTGCGCTTCTGCTTCAAATTTGCCAAAGTAAAAGCTTCATTGAGAAAAGACGAACCTGGCCAAATCTTGCCCACAATTGTCGATATTTCCAACGGCACCGCAGGCAAAGGATTTTGATCGTATTTAGCGGGAAAATTCGACGCACCCATCGCTAACACTTCAGAACCCTTAACATCGGCATAGCGAGTATCAGTTAAACTCAAACTCGGAATCAGCCCCAAACTGTACTTTTCTACCAAAAACTGCTTGCCGTCGTAAAGAGCAGCCAAAGGCAAAGTTCGCAAACCGACATCCATAGAAAACACCAAAGTGTCAATCTTGTTAGCCTCCAATTCCGGTTGCAGCGGTGCAATTAACCACTGGTAAAGTTCCTCGGCAGGTTGCTTGTAGTCAGCAGCATTCAATCTCCTGGGAGTTCTGATAGCATTAGTGAATTCTTTAGCAACTTGCAAAACTGTCTCGCGGCTTGCAGGCACACTTTTAAAAACATTTTTGCCGTCTGGCAATAACAACACAAGTTCTAAATGTTTCTCTTTTGCCCATACGTAAAGGATGGCGGGTTTAACCCCAGTCAACTGATTGACGCTGTTGAGAGTATCTCGAATACTTTTCTGCGTAACTGACTTTTCAGTGACAGTGCCCCCAAAGTAACGTTCAAATTCCCGGCCTTGAGTTCTATCCCTTTGCTGCACTGCGTCGATCGGATTTATTTGCGCGATCGAGTTCGATCGAGAAATCTCAGGAACCCTCAGATTCCCCATACTTTCTGCTGTCACCGCACTCGCCGGCTTCTGTGGAGTTGTTGTCACGCTGGCGTTTTCTGTCGCCACAGGCGTACCCAAATTGCCTTTTAACACCGACGGCGACAGCAGTACCGGGCCCGCAGCCGTCTGGTTAGACTGAGCCTCAACAGGCGCAGCAGCAGGTTCTGGCGAGACATTTGTGGTACTGATCTTTGCCGCAGACGCTGTGGGGCCGAGAATCACCTGAGTCACAATTTGTTGAGAATTGTCTGTAGTTTGCAGTTCCACGCTGGTAGTTGGTGCCGAACTCGGCACGATCGCCAGTGGCCCGATCGCAGTTGAGGAGGTGGCAGTGTTCGACTTCGAGTTTCCAGTCCCAACAGTCGCCACCGTGCAGGTTCCAGACGAGCAAGTGCTTTGCAGCAACGTCTGTGAACCCGATTGAGCCAGCCCGTCTGTAGAAATGCTGACCTCGGCGTGCTCAGCATTAGTTCCTGTTCCCGGAGTCCGAAACGCTCCCCCAGCCTCGATTGCCACATCGCCACCCGTATTGCCACGAGCTTTGATCGAAACAACTTCAACATCTTTCTGCCCGATAATTTGGCTCGAACCTGCACTTCCCGATTGCGAACTCGAGTTGATCACCCCTGTAACGATCCGGCCCGGCGCCGCAATCGAAATATCTCCCCCGCTTCTGGCACCAAAAGCATCGATGTTGTCGGTTTCTACCGCACCGGCGCTGCGAATATTGATAGGGCCCGCCACCCCGGAAGTTGAGCGAGATGAAACCGTACCAGCAGTCAACTTGCCTTGGGTGCTAGTGATGTTAATCCCCGCAATCGAGGTAACGTCTCCGACGGCTACAGTACCGCCCATCAGAGAGATCGTGGCGTTATCAGTGCCGACGATCGCACCCGTTCCCACGATCGCGCCTGCGCCATTGGGCGATCGGATCGTCGTCGGATCTTGAAATGTCAACGCCAGTGGCGTTGAATTTGGCGTTGAATCTGGCGTTGGAGAACCAATCGAGATCGCACCGCTACCGTCAGCGCGCCCGATCGTGATCGAAGCAAACCCATTCCGAAAAGTGTTCAATTCAGCAGCAGTCAAGTTCAGAGCTTCTGTATCGCCAGAACCTTGAATTATAATATTTTGACTAGGATCAGCCGGTTGCAGCACCAGATTGCCGTTGCTGATGAGCGAATTTTTGTCACCTATCAAGTCAATTTCGTTGCCCGTCAGGGTAATATCTCCCCCTGTTTGGGCGCCACCAGCTTCGATCGCCCCTGCAGTGACTCCATTGCGCCCCGTCAGCGTCACATTCCCCGCGCGATCGCCCCTTGTGTCGATCGCCCCTGCTGTCACCGTGCCCTGTGCGGTAACACTAACATCTCCCGCCGAATTGCGTATATCTTGGGAAGAATTGACAGAAGTGTTGATGGTGCGGGCAGTTCCAGTAAGTAGCTGACCGGTTGTGACATTGCCTGCGGTGCTGACGATGCGAATTTCCTGATTGTTGGTAGTGATATTTCCGGTTCTGATATTGCCGTCAGCTTTGAGAGTAATTGAGGCATTGTCGGCCGCTGTCAAAGAATTTGTGGTAGTGATTGTTCCCAAACCCGCTGGCGATTGAATAATTAGCGGATCATAAAATGTGAAATCGTTGGCAATCAGAATTGAACCGATACCGTTGCTGCGGCCGATCGTAATTCCAGCAAACCCATTTTCCAAACTTCCGAGGTCGCTTGCCGTCAGATTCAAATAAATATTAGTACCGACATCTCCAGAACCGCCGATCGCAATATTTTGACCGGGACTCCAAGGTTGCAGTACCAAAAAGCCAGTACCGCTGACTGAATTTTTGTCGCCTTTAAAATTAATTTCATCACCCGTCAAAGTAATGTTTCCCGAACCACCAGCGACGACGCTCACTCCCAGAACATTCCGAGCCGTCACAGTTACATTTCCCGTCGCTTTGGAGCCGCTGGCATCAATTTTTTGGGCCGTTACGTTCAGGCCTTCAAGCAAAATATTCCCGCTGCTGCCGGTGCTGGGATTGGATGAAGAAATATTGTTTGCAACGGTTGTGCCCGGACTAATCAAACTAATATTTCCGCCGTTACTCGACAAATTGCCTGCCGTAATTTGACTTCCCGAAATGGCGATCGCACCGCCAGCCGTGCTAATTGTATCTCCAGAATTCATCGAAAAAACACCCGCACCACTGCGATCGGCATCTGCTCTCAATGTTACCGAACCAGTAGTTGCTTGAAAGCTCAACTGATTGTCCGCCAAATCAGCAATTGTAATATCATTGAGCGCTTCGAGAACCACATTTGCCGTCCCCGACATACTTTCCAAAGCTGTAGCCGAAATTGTCAGCGAAGGCTCAGAATTGTTTTCCTGTCCTGGTACCGTTCCTGTTGACAAAATATTATTGTTGGCAATTATTGCCGCATCGCCCGCAGCTTCTGGGGAATCTGTAATTAAAATATTTTCGGGATCTAACAGCAAAGTGCCCAAACCGTTTGTCCCAGAGGTATCAACAGTACCGTTAAAAATCAATCTTTGCTTGCCCGAAACTTCCACAAACCCGCCAACACCTGCGGTTGCCGTTGCAGAAACGCCATTTGCGCTAATGCTGCCCAAAAATGCTGTTGTGTTGTCAGCCCAGACAAAAACTCTGCCGCCGTTGCCTGATTCAGTTGCGTTGGCGGCGATCGAACTTTTGCCATCCACGTAAGTCATCCTGGCATTCGGCACAGTTCCCTCGCCTCGGTAATCTCCCCCGATCCGCACCGTTCCGCCGCCGTCTGGCCCCGAAGCCTCAATCTTCGCTCCCAACAGCCCTACCTTGTCACCCAACACGTTGACGCTTCCTCCCGCGCCCCCCCTGGCAGACACGTCCGCAGCACCCGCTACCAGCGCAGTTCCAGCACCTGCAGGCACTGTTTGGCCGCCTGTGAGTACGACTTCACCTTGAGCGTTCGTAGTTATACCCGTAGCGTTAGCCACGCCTGGGCCCGAAAGCAGCCGAGGTAAAGTCAGCGGAGAGAAGGGAACACCTTCGGAACCCGACACTCCTGCAGCCGGAGAAACTTCTAAACTCAGCAAAAGTCCGTTTTGACTGAACCGCACCAGATTTTCGCCCGGAACAGCCGCCACAGTAATTTGACCGCCTGGGGCTGAAAGTTTCCCTGTACTGATGACCGTACCGCCCAGCAAAGTCAAATTTTGCCCCGTGCCGACAGCCAAGTTACCGGCATTGACAATACTTCCCGGCTGTGAGCCAAAAACAAAAGCATTCGGCGTTCCGACTAGGGCGGCGTAGTCCATCGCCCCAGTACCGTTGAACCAGCCGTTGTCAAAACCGATACCGCTAGCGGTGGTAGCAAAAAAAGACCCGGACACATCGAGTCGGGCATTCGTTCCAAAAATAATCCCTGCGGGATTCATGAGCAACAAATTAGAATTGCCGCCACTAACTTGAATTAAACCGTTAATTAAGGAAGCATCCCCGCCGACAACACGGCCGAGGATATTTTTAACGCTTGGGTTGGAGATGAAATTGGCAGTTTCGCCAGGATTCAGATTAAACCGAGTAAAACTGTGGAACAAATTTGCTCCGTCTCTGGAGGGAGTGCCGCCTTTAATGTCGTAGCGAGGAGGCGACCCTGTACCTGGGGCGGTGACAGCGGTTCCGGTGCCGTCTGGGGCTGAAGTAATAGATTGTGCCGCAGCAATTTGAGATTGGGGATAAATTGCCACGAGTACCCATCCGCTGCTGTTTTCTTTGAGGAAAACCAGGTTGGGTAAAAAATCTACTATCAAAAATCCAGCAAGGGGAATTGCTGCCAGAATCGACCGCACAGCACGTTGAGCATTCATAAGTTTGCCTCGGTCTAGACCTTAATTCGAGTTTAAAATTGAGATTTTAGGTAAAAAAGAGTCGATCGCACCCCAATGCTGACACTTCCTAACGCGAACTCTCGATCGCAAATCTTAAATATTAAGTCTAAATTTGATTGTGTCACCAACATAGCAAAGACTGACAGTAAGTGTCGAAACCCAGGAATTTTAAACAGAGAAAATTATGAGCGATCGAATTGTCCGTCTGATTGGTTTAACTGGGGGCATCGCCACCGGTAAAACCGCTATATCTAATTATCTGAGAGATGCCTGTGGATTTCCGATTTTAGATGCCGATATTTACGCCCGCGAAGCTGTGAACCTCGGTTCGCCAATACTTGACTCTATTGTAAAACGATACGGTGCCGGTATTTTGCTCCCGGATGGCAATTTAAATCGGCCAGAGTTGGGAAGTATTATTTTTTGTAACGCAGACGAGCGGCAGTGGTTGGAACAACAGATTCACCCTTACGTGCGCCGCCGATTAGTTGAGGAAACTCAAAGCTGCATTGCTGCATCGAGTTTGGTATCCCAAGGCACACAGGATTTAGGTACAAAGACTCAAGAAACCGGCTTTTTTCACCCTCATCAAAAGCTAGAACCGAGTATTGTTGAAAAAAAACCCGGTTTCTGGGCCCCGGCTGACACGTTGACTTTGGTTTTGGTAGTGCCGCTGCTGTTTGAAGCTAACATGACTGACTTGTGTACCGAAATTTGGGTAGTGTACTGTTCACCCGAAGTGCAGTTAGAACGACTAATGCAGCGAGATGGCTTAAGTTATGATCGAGCTAATGCCCGCATTAACGCCCAGTTGCCGCTGGCTCAAAAGTGTCAACAAGCTGATGTTATTTTGGACAACTCGTCAACGCTCGACTCGCTATTCCTGCAGGTAGATGTGCAAGTCAGTCGCGTTGAGATTTGAGATTTGAGATTGAATCCGCGATATCAGTTTTAAAACCAGTTTTTTTTTACTCCCTGCGCGCCAGTTCGATTTGAGAGTTGAGATTTGAGATTGAATCCACGATTTTGTCAACGGGCTTTTTTCCCAACCGCTTTCGACTCCTCCTTCAAAGTGGCGCGTAAGCCCTCTTGTCACAAAGCAAGATCAAAAAAGATCAGAAAAAATCAGAAAAAATCACAGGTTCACAATTTATTTAAAAATACAATAGCAACCATTTATGAAGTTAATGTGAAAATTAGGCCTTGCCCGCTTTAAGGAATCTCATTCAACAAGATATTTATATGTAACGTGCGGATGGAGCGCCTCGGTACTCTCTTGTTGTGTCTTTCATCCCAGGGTTGCCGCTTCACCTCAATAAATTATGAAGTTAATCATAAAAGTAGTAAAACTTTACAATTTGCGGTTTTTGTTTCCTTGTTGGAAGACTGTTTCAAGAGGATTCCAGGGGTCATACCATTTTAGATTTTAGATTTTAGATTTTAGATTGGGGAATGATTTATAACTACCAGGGTTGGCAAGACGGGCATATAAGAGTAGCATGATTTTTTTGAACATGGTCTTGAATTATGCTGGTTGCCCGTAAGTAGCAGATAACTAGAAATTATCCGCGAACAAGGGATCTAGATGATGGATTTCACCCGCTTTTAACCAAAACTCAAAAAAATTGCAGGTGTCCTCACTTACTAATTGATGATTTCGCCACAATTATTTTTTTTATCCTGATAGCAGAGTACAGACTGCGTATCAAGGAGGAGAAAATACAAACACCAAAATTTATGATGCGCGTTTACTCTTCCATCCTGATGTCAAGCCTGTTACTGAGTGGTACCGCAGTTAACGCTCAAAGCTTAGAAACTCGATCGACCTTTTTTGCTCAAGACAACTCTGCTCCCGAAATTTTAACCGCTCTACCTGACACTCAGAGCTTGTACGATAACGAGAAAGATACGGCGCCAGGACGAGGCGATGGGAGATAAAGCCGAAAAAAGCGATAATTGCAGCGAATTAGGGGGATAATGGGAGAATATAAAATTGGGATAAGAAGATAAAAATTGAAGATTTCGATTTATTAATTCGGGACTTAGGTACTGTGTACCAAAAAACCGATTTTTCAGCGGTATTTGACGACTCAAGACATAATTTTTGGCTATTCCGGTTTTTTTGCCCAATATCGTCAAAATATCAGACACCACAAACGGGCGGGAAATGTTGCACTCAAAAAATAAAGAAAGGTAAAGCACGAGTAGGAATCTGGCGCTTTACCTTTTTTTTTAAACTTTTGCAGCTTTAATCTTCTTCCGCAGCTTCGCCACCAACAACGACATCGCGAATCCGCAAACTCGGGCCGCCGCAGCCGACGGGCAAACCGCTTTGTCCTGCTTTGCCGCAGCCGCCGGATTCATCCCAGTAGAAATCGTCGCCGATCGCCTCAATATCGGCTAGAGTGCTGAAAACATTACCCGAAAGAGTAACATCCCGCACCGGATTGTCTAGTTTTCCGTCGCGGATCATCCAAGCTTCGCCGGCACTGAAAGTAAACATTTCGCCGTTAGTCATGCCACCTTGCCAATTGCGCGCATAAACTCCTTCCTTGATACCAGAAAATAAGTCAGCAACTGGCGTGTCACCCCGTTCGATCCAAGTATTCGTCATGCGGACGATCGGCGGATAATGATAATTCAAACAGCGAGCATTGCCAGTAGGCGTTTCTCCCAACTTGCCCGCCGTTTCCCGCGAGTGCAGCCGCCCGACTAAAGCGCCGTCTTTAATTAACTGAGTAGTAGTCGCCGGAGTCCCTTCATCGTCGTAAAAATAGCTGCCCCGGTGTCCCTCTGGCGCTGCACCATCGAAAATTTGCAAGTTTTTGGGGCCGAACTGGCGGCCGAGGGTCATAATTTCCAAAATGTCGGGATTTTCGTAGGCCATGTCAGCTTCGGAAAGGTGTCCGAAGGCTTCGTGGACGAATAAGCCGGTCAAAATTGGGTCGATGACGACGGTGTAGGTGTTGCCTTGGACGGGGGGTAAGGCTAGGGAATCTACGGCTCTCTGGGCGGCGCTGCGAACTTGAACATCGAGATCGGTTAAATCTTCGTAAGCTTTGCGGGAACCGGTGGTTTCGCGGCCAGTTTGTACGGTTTCCCCGCTGCGGGCTGTGGCGGCAAAGCGCATTTCCATGTCTGCCCAACCTTGTTCGAGCATGGTGCCTTCGGAGGTGGCGAGGATCATCCGCTGGGTGCTGTCGCCGTAGCGCACGGAGATTGTGGCGATGCGGGGGTCAATGCTGCGGAGGATGGCCGCGTAGCGATCGCACAATTGCTTTTTGTCAATTAGGGGAACCAGACGGGGGTCTGTTCCTGTCAGCGGCAGCAAGCAAATGTCTTGTACTGGCGTAACTGGCGCCAGGATCGTTTCTTCTTCGCCGATCAGTTTTGCCGCGGCGATGGCTTCTTCGATTCTTTCGGCGAGGGTGGAAAGTCGGTTAAAACTGGCAAAGCCCCAGCCGCCTTTGTGACAAGCTCTGACTTGGCCGCCAATTGAGACTCCTTCGCTGAGGGTTTCAATTTTTTCGCCCCGCAGCAGGATGTCGGTGCCTTCGGCTTCTTCCAGTCGAATTGCCAGATAATCGACTTGGTGACGGTAGCGTGCCATTAAGTCTGACAGCAGATTTTTCGAGTCGGCGATCGAGGTGGGCATAAGGAAAGCACGGTGTTTAACTTACTTCATTTTGCACTTTTGTCAGGGCAATCGTACAAAATACCGCCGCAAGCGCGGAGATTGCGACTTATTGGTACGGTTCTGCCAATATCGTTAGTTGACAAATGTGGATATCCTGTGAGTTAGGAGGAAGGCGCAAGAAATTATGCGGGATTTTTCGATCGTGCTGGTGCTTGACTCCTAACTCCTGAACTTTCCTATACATAAATACTTCACCCTTCATGCCTCCGAAGGTGGGTTTATAACTGTGAATACTTACTTTTTACCGACAATAAGCGAAATTTTAGCCTCCGAAGGCCAAGAAAATGATCTCAGTCTCTTTGATGCTAAGTTGGCGGGAGAAAACAACCGCCATCGGTGTCCTGCAAGCCGTGGGGCTTCTCGGCTGAAAGCTGAACAGGAATGGTACGGGGCGATCGCAGCTTTGAATCAAATGCTTGATCGGCAAAAAGCAGGACAAAAAACAAATGCCGATCGAGCAAATTGTCGATCGACAATCTCCAATTCCTGTCAGGGATTGGTGTTGTCCGGCCCGTCTTCGGTTTTGACTCACCCCGCTTTGGCCAACGGCTTTGCCAATTGGATTTTTACCAGTATTCCCGACAACGATGCAGCTTTGTGGTCTTTTCGGGCGAGACAAACTTTAGCTTTAATGCCGGCGGCTGATGTGCAAACCTCAGTGCCTGCGGCGGCCCCGGCTTTGGCTTTGGCAAGTGGTGATCCCTTAGCCAACGAGCAGTTTTGTTTGGTTTTAACTGCTAGTTTTAGCCTGGTGATGGTTTTGGGTGAAAATTCTGGCGGAATTCCGGCTTTTCTATTTTCTTTCGACCCGCAAGTAGTCGCCAAAGCTTGGGAAGTTTTGCGGCGCAGGGTGACAGAAAGCGAATGTTTGCTTGCCAATTCTGACGGTAGCTTTAATTTACCAGTTAGCAAATTAACTAATAATTCTACTAAATTAGACGCGCTGTTCGAGCAGTTTTTGCCTGTGGAGCCAAATTATCAAACAGTGATGCAGTTCAGCCGCTTGCTGTTGCATAATTTGCCGGTTGGGAAAGATGAAGCAGGCAGGATAAAGGATGAAAGAATTGATGATGGTTTGAACCATAGACATCACAAGTTATCGGCTACAGATATCAACTGCAAATCTCCCATGCCTCTGGCTACTAAAGAGGTGGAATTGCTACAGGCGATCGCCCATGAAGTCCGCACTCCTTTGGCTACCATTCGCACGCTGACTCGGCTGCTGCTGAAGCGACCCAAACTCGATGCGGTGGTGGTCAAGCGTTTGGAAATGATTGATGCTGAGTGCACCACTCAGATCGATCGTTTCGGTTTAATTTTCCGCGCCGTGGAATTGGAAATGTCGCAAGCTAAAAATTCTGGCGTGCAGCTAACAGCAATGTCCCTCGGTGAAGTGCTACAAAATAGCATTCCCCGCTGGCAAAAACAGGCGACTGTGCGAAACCACACTTTGGAAGTGATTGTGCCGAAAAAGTTGCCGGCGGTAGTCAGCGATCCGACGATGCTGGATCAGGTTTTAACTAATTTGATTGAGAATTTTACTCGAACTTTGCCTTCCGGGAGTCGCATTCAGGTGGAGGTGACATTAGCGGGCAATCAGTTAAAGTTGCAGTTGGAATCGGAACACCTACCTGAAGGTAATGTCGCATCGACTTTTTCAGCTAATGCGAATGCTCCTTTGCGATCGATCGGGCCTTTGTTGATGGTGCAGCCGGAGACGGGATGTTTGAGTTTAAATTTGAGCGTGACTAAGAATTTATTTCGGGCTGCTGGCGGGAAGTTGGTAATTCGCCAGCGGCCCCAAAAGGGCGAGGTGATGACGGTATTTTTGCCGCTGCAATAGTCAGTTGTCCGTTGTTGGTTGTCAGTTGTTGGTTGTCCTATCAATTGCGGTTGCATCGGAATGATTTAACCGCAGAGAACGCAGAGAACGCAGAGGAAGAGAAGAGAGCTCTCAATAATACCGGTCAACAACGGACAACTAACAAGGGACAACTAACCCTTAATCAATTAAAATCTCAAGGACAAACTCCGTTCCTTCTCCAGGTGAAGAAAAACAACTCAGTTTTCCGCCGTGTTTTTCTTCTACAATTTGACGTGCGATCGCCAGTCCTAACCCAGTTCCTTTGCCCACATCTTTAGTGGTAAATAGATGGTCGAAGATATGATTTTTCACTTCTTCTGACATTCCTTTTCCGTTATCGGCGATGGAAATTTTTACCTTTTCACTTTCTACTTTTGTCCGAATAGTGATGTGATTGGGATGGGCTTTAATTTCGGCAAAACTTCGTCCTTGATTCGATTCTTCTAAGGCATCGATCGCATTTGCTAACAAATTCATAAATACCTGGTTTAATTGTCCCAAATAACATTTTACTTGGGGAATATTGCCGTACTCTTTAATGATTTTAATTTCAGGATGCTTGTCGTTCGCTTTCAGGCGATGCCGTAAAATCATCAAAGTGCTATTGAGACCTTCGTGGATATTGGCCTCAACTTTATGGGCCGTATCGGCGCGAGAGAAAGTGCGGAGGGAGGTGCTGATGTTTTTGATGCGCTCGCATCCTATTTTCATGGAACTCAACATTTTGGGTAAATCTTCTACTAGATAATCTAAATCTATTGCCTCGGCTTTCTTAATCAATTCTGCTTCCGATGGAGGAAATTTTTCTTGATAGAGGCGCAAATAATCAATTAAGTCTTGGACTCCCGCATGAGCTTCATTAATATTTCCGGCAATGAAACCAACGGGGTTGTTGATTTCATGGGCAACCCCGGCCACTAGATTACCTAATGCTGACATCTTTTCACTTTGGATCATTTGCATCTGAGTTTGCTGAAGTTCATTCAAAGTCTGCTGCACTTGGTGATAGAGACGGGCATTCTCTAGAGCGATCGCGGCTTGACTAGAGAGAAAATTCAGCACTAGGAGGCGATCGCGACTAAACACCCCGCTGGTTATCCGATTTTCTAGATACAAAATGCCGACCAAATTCCCCTGATTTAGAATTGGCAAACCCAGCAAACTCTCTGGTTGGTGGTGGTCTAAATAATCGTCAATCACAGGCAGATCAGTTTTGGCGTGATCGATGACAACTGCTGCTAGGGTGTTTTTGACATACTGGATTAATTTAACAGGAACGGTGGGATTATTCTCTAGGGGTTCCTTTTGCAGGCTCATGTTTTCCCACGTAGCTATTGCCCGCACTTGCCATTGTTGATCTTGGCAGAGCATCAGTACACAGCGATCGGCTCCCGAGTTTTGTAACATGGTTTGGGTGACAATTTGCAGCAACTCCTCCAGGTCGATCGTACTGGAGATCATTTGGGAGATTTGCAGCAGGGTCGTAAAATCTAGAGCATGGTTGATGGAGGTGCTTGAGGTAGTGTGGTGGGTACTCGAATGAATTGAGTAGGTGGGATTGGTGAGGGTGGATAGGGTTTCTAAAATAGTGACGGGTTGGGCGGACTGTTGTAAGATGGGGCGCAGCAGATGGGGATAACGTTTTTCTAGGTCATCGGTTTTGGCTTTTGCTCCCCAGCGGGCGTAACAATAGTAGGCTTCCTGCATATAGCCAGCAGCGACTTTTTCTTTGCCCCAGCCGAGGTAGAATTTAGCGGCGAGTTCGTGGGCTAAGGCTTCCTCGTTGAGGAATTGGTTGTCTTTAGCCAGTTGAATGGCGCGATCGTACAACTCAGCAGCCGGCCATTTTTCTTCAGCAACACGAGCCATCTCCGCCTCTAAAAGCAGAAATTTGGACAAACAGTTTTCAGGACAGTTGTGTGCCCAAATTTGAAGTTGTTGCCGATTATTCTGAACAACTTCTTGATAATCTTTTGGTTGTTTTTCCGGTGCTTCCCCATAAAGTTGCAAGACAGTCAAAGACTGATAAAAACAATGCAGAACACGTTGAAATTGTCCATATAGTGCATGAGAAAACTCGGCCGCGGCTACTAACATTTCATAAGCCTTAGCATACTCACCATAGGTGAAAAACAAAAAGGCTTTAGCGAAATAGTATGTACTACTGCCATAGCCATAGCCAATTTCATTGAACGTTGCTAGCGCCGACTCTTCATCAAATGTTTCAGAGCTAAGGCTATACTTCCCTATCGTTAGCCCTTGCAAATTCTCTAGGAGCTTGCACTGAAGAATTAGGGCAAATGCTGTCGTAATCTCAGTCCGCTCCGCAAAGCTGATGTACTTTTCATGTCGAGCCAGCAAAATGTGAATATCGCTTGAGACGATCGCCTGCTGCCAAAAACTGAACAGAGCACTGTGATGACACCAAGAAAAATCCCCTACCTCCATTGCCCCCTGATAAGCAGCTTGTTGCAGAACAAGATTGGAACTGACGTGCTTGCGCCAATGGTTGATAAAGTTGCCAAACGACATATAAATTTTGCCATTCAGGGTGGTGTTATGAAATTTTTCATTCACCTTCAACCCTAAAAGTCCAAACTCATAGCCCAGTTCATAGTCTTGAAAGCGTTGGCAGAGAATTGTTCCATACCAAACATAAACAAAACCCGCCACATTGGTATTCCCGTATTGCAAACAGAGATTGGTCATGTGTAACACAACCAACACTAATAAGTCCTGATTAGTTAGGTAAGTGGGCGGTACCATGTTCATTAGCAGTTTGATCAGCATTTGGCGTTCTTCATCGACAATAAGTGGTGCGTCGATTAGTCGTGCAACTGCGCGCTGATTTAAGGTTTGTTTAACTTCCAAAGCCATCCCTTCTAACTCTGCTTTATTTGGCATAATAGCCAGTTCTAAGCCTAACAGTTTCAGCCCTTCGATTCCTACCTGAATCGCCTTTTGATACAAAGCCTTATTTTGATAATGAGTTAGTTGAATTGCAATAATTTTTGTTCGATCTAAACTAAATCGGGCAGAATTAAAAGCGACTTTTATCAACTTTTCAGCTTCTTCAAAATTTCCTGCTAAAAACTCAGATTCAACGCTTTCTAAATACATTGTAAATGTTAATTTATAGGCACATTCCCATTTATTGCTGGGTAGGAAAGTTAAACCGAAAGCGAGATATTTTGTCGCCGATTCATACGCTGTTGATAGTTTGGCTCTCTGCCCTGCAAAGAGGCTAATTTTAGCAAGCTTGGTTCGTTCTTCTTGCTGCGTTATTAGCTCCGAACTAAGGATAAAATGATTAATAATATCGAACACTTCTTCTCCTCTTTCAACTTCTGAGAAATTGGGAAGAAGTAACTGTCCTATTTTGAGATGGGTGGCTTGCTTTTGGTCATCAGGAATTAATGAATAAGCAGCTTGCTGAACCCGATCGTGGAGAAACTTGTAGTGAGGTAATTGAGCGGCTGTTGTTGGCAATGCGGGGCTGGTGGTTCGCTCTTCTTTTCCTATATAAAACTTGTAAATTTCACTCGTTGGTAAGATGAATCCTTCTTGCAAGGATTTCCACAAATCCGCAGCAGTTTCTTCCGGGGACTTCTCGCTGACTACCGCCAATGTATTCAAATCAAACTGCGCTCCAATGCACGCAGCCAACTTCAGCACATCCTGAGTTTCTGGCGGCAACTTCTGCAATTGCACCGCCATAAACTCCACTACATCATCGGTAATAGTTAGGGCTTTGACTTTGGCAATATCGCACTGCCACCCCTCTGTTACCCCTTTCTCTCCCCCCTCGGTAAGGGGGGTGGGGTTAAACGCAATCAGCCCATCTTCCTGTAGCGCCCTGAGAAATTGCGTGGCAAAAAATGGATTGCCTTTGGTTTTTTGATAAACTAACTCGGTTAATGGCTGAGCAAGAAGGATCTCGCACGAGAGCGTATCTGCTATCAAATCGTTAATATCGACTTGACTCAGAGGTTCCAAGGTAATAGTATTTACCGTTACTTGGGATTTTTCCATCTCTGCTACTGCCAACATAAATGGATGAGCCGGAGATACTTCGTTATCTCGATATGCCCCAATTACCAGCAAATTCTGAGTATCTTTTTCACTCATCAACACTTGCAAAAGCTTTAGAGATGCTGAATCTGACCATTGCAAATCATCCAAAAAAATCACTAAGGGATGTTCTTTTGTAGCAAAGACAGAGATAAATTTTTGAAATAGTAAATTGAAACGATTTTCGGCGGCACTTCCCGAAAGTTCAGAGACAGGCTGTTGTTTCCCAATAATTCGTTCCAGTTCGGGAATCACTTCTACAATAACTTGACCGTTTTCGCCAAGAGCCTTGATAATTTTCCTTTGCCATCGTTCTAGCTGAGCGTCGCTTTCTGAGAGTAATTGCTCCATCAAATCTCGGAAGGCTTGCACAAAAGCACTAAAGGGAATGTTACGTTGAAATTGGTCGTATTTGCCTTTGACAAAATAACCACGTTGCCGAACTATGGGTTTGTGAATTTCGTTGACTACAGCGGTTTTCCCAATGCCGGAAAATCCGGCTACTAGCATCATTGCGCTGCGGGATAAGTTCGAGTCACGCCAGTCCTCCTTAATCAAGGCGAGGTCTTCTTTTACATCGTTTCTATCGGTTCCAGGCTCTTCTGGGGAACGAGATTTAGAGGGGTTTGCTACTCGCTCGAATGCTGCTAATAATGCAGCGACTTCGGTAGCTCGGCCGTAGAGTTTTTCGGGTATGATAAAGCGATCGCAAAAATCCCGCCGCCCAATGGCAAAACTCTCAATTTTACCTGTCTCATTGAGTTGTTGCAAACAAGTTTTTAAATCGGCTTTCAACCCCAATGCACTCTGATACCGAGTTTCAGCATTTTTGGCTATCAATTTGCTGACAATTTCCGAGAGGACAACAGGAATTTTGGGATTAATTTCACGTACAGATGGCGGGTGCTGGGCAATATGACAGTGAATCAATTCCATTGGATCGCTGGATTGAAATGGCAATTTTCCTGTCAGCAATTCGTAAAAAGTTACACCTAATGAATAGAAATCTGTGCGGTAGTCAAGGCCGCGATTCATCCTTCCTGTTTGTTCGGGAGATATATAGCTGAGTGTTCCTTCGATTACGTTGGGACTCATCAGTGTTTGAGTTTCTCGTGGCAGCAAAGATGCAATACTAAAGTCAATGAGTTTGACTTGTTTAGTCTCAGGATTTATTAAAATATTGGCGGGTTTAATGTCTTTGTGAATGATGCGGTGGCGGTAAAGTATATCTAATGTATTGCTTAGGTCGATCGCAATTTGGAAAAAATCTACCAGAGATGGCACGGTTTTTCCTTTTCCCGTCCATTCCTTCAGAGAAATTCCCCCGAAGTCTTCCACAATCAGGGCATAGCCGTTCCGGTAGGGTTCCAAGCTGTAGGTTTCGATGATTCCGGGCAAATTCAGGTTTTTGGCGATCGTGTATTGATTGCGAAAATGCAAGAGTTCGCTGAAGCTGGGATATTCGTTTCGCAAGACTTTGATGGCGATCGGTTTTTGGTCGCAGAGGCGAATTCCGTGATAAACTAGGGTGCGAGTGCCTGAATAAATTCGAGCGAGAATTTGATAGCCACTTAATTCTATCATAACAATAATTATTTTGCTGTTAAAATATTTTGTATTACTATTATAATCTAGTGCAAATCAGATTCTTGCTTCGTCTTAATACTTAAAAATATAACAAATTTCGCAGCCCGCGAACAGCTAAGCGTTAACGGTTAACCGAATTCGGTTAACCGTTAACAGTTAACCGAATTTACTTAACTGAATTCATTCTGGCTTTCAAGGCATCTCGCGCTTGTTCTCGATCGTCAAAATGGACTTTTTCGGTGCCCAAAATTTGATAATCTTCGTGTCCTTTCCCTGCAATCAGCACGCCATCTCCGGGTTTAGCATCCATAATAGCAGTGCGAATTGCAGCGGCTCGATCGCACATCACGATCGGCTTTACTGGGGCGGGAATTCCTGCTAAAACATCCTCCAAAATGCGATCGGGATTTTCCGTCCGCGGATTGTCGGAAGTAACAACAGCTAAATCGGCTAATTCTGCAACGATTTTACCCATGATCGGGCGCTTAGTGCGATCGCGATCGCCACCGCAGCCAAACACACAAATCATTTGACCCGGAATAAACGGCCGCGACGCCTTCAACAAGTTCTCCAAACTGTCTGGAGTGTGCGCGTAATCCACAATAACGCTAATATCTTGGTCGGGACTAATTTGCACCCGTTCCATCCGTCCCGGAACTCCCGAAAACTGCGATAATTTCTCCACAATTGCGGACAAATCCAAACCCAATTCTAAAACAGCACCGACAGCAGCCAACATATTTGATAAATTGAACTGACCGACTAAAGGCAAAGAAAAAGCAGTTTCGCCCTTGGGAGTGTGCAGCATTCCCTTAACTCCGTTCGGCTGATACTGCAAATCTGAAGCATACAAATCTGCCGTTTTGTCGCTAGTGCTATAACTCCAAATTTGTTCAGATTTGAGATTTTCAACTATCCGCTTCCCGTAGGGGTCGTCAATATTAATTACAGCGCGCTTTTTGAGGTAAGCCGAACCAAACAAAAGCGATTTAGCCTCAAAATAATCTTCCATATCCCGGTGATAATCGAGATGGTCTTGAGTCAAATTTGTAAAGACAGCAACTTCAAAACTACACCCCAAAACTCGCTGTTGCGCTAAAGCGTGGGAACTGACTTCCATCACCCCGTGTTTGCATCCGGCGACTACGGCTTCTGCTAATTGCTTTTGCAGGTCAACCGCAAAAGGTGTGGTGTAAAGTGCAGTTTGTTGGAAGCCCGGCCAGCGAGTGTAAAGCGTGCCGAAAATAGCCGTCGGCAACTGCATTTGATTGAGCAGAAATTCGATTAAATGAGTGGTTGTAGTTTTGCCGTTAGTCCCGGTAACGCCGACAAGTTTTAATTTGCTAGCTGGATTGCCGTAAAAAGCAGTGGCGATTTGACCGCAAACTTGAGCCATATCGGCTGCTGCGATGACGCAACTACCCCCGTCTTCGGGGGGTGTTTTCTCGGCTGCTTGGGTGGAAATTATGGCGGCAACTGCACCAGATTCGATCGCACTTTGCCAAAAATCTCCCCCATCAACCCGAGTTCCCGGCATTCCCAAAAACAAATCACCCGCCTGACAAGCGTGGGAATTAGTGGATAAACCCTTGACTTCGGCATCGAGGGCGGGATGTTTGGCATCAAAGGAAATGCTAGGAACTGCTGCTAATAATTCTCTCAATTTCATCTGAAAAACGCCTCACTTGGATGTCTTGAATATGACTGGCGGAACACATTGTTTGAGCCACTATCTACAGGTTTTTGCTGTGCGCGGTGCAAACCCTAGGTTTTTTTTATGCGCGGTGTAAAACCTATCGGCATAGAGTAAGCTGCACACCGAGCACCCCGAAGTCAGGATTAAAACCTGAGTTTTTGGGTAAATCGTATTATTGTGACCGATCGATTTGCAAATATTTCTGTAACATTTGCTCCAATTGGGCGACACTACAGCGGGGAGAAGGACGGGGTAACAGTTCTTCAGCGGAGAATGCAGCCTCGCCAACAGAATTTTTGGGCTGGGGCTGCACTTTAAACAAAACTGGAACTTCGTACTGATAAGCTTGAAACCAATCATCGCGTTCGGTAATATCTCTGACTTCGAGTTGAAAGTTCAGGCTTTCAATCTGTTCGATTTTTTCTTGCAACCCTTCACACAAGTGGCATCCGGGTTTGCTGTACAAAATCAATCGCATCATAACAGTAAGATTAAACTCGATCTTAAATTCTCAAACCTGCGATCGGCAGTGGGCGAACTCAACGCGAGTAAGACACAACTCACGGCTTTATTGGTCGCAATGCGCGATCGAAGTTATCTTAGCATTGGCAGCCAACAGATTACCGCGCTTGACTATCTCTTTCTTCTCTCCCTCTGTGCCCTCTGCGCCTCTGCGGTAAAAAAATAAATCTAGTTCACCAATGAAAAAGTTAAATTTATTCACACCACCTAATTATCAAATTACGATTGACTAATAAATCAAGCTTTAGTATAGTATAGAAATAGCCCTACATAAAGGAGGCAGTATGGACTGCACCGAATACGCAGAAGCCAAGCGAAAAGCAGCCAAAAAAATTAGCGCCGACATTCGAGAACGCTGGAACAATCGCATCGTTCAGCGAGAATTGCACTTGATGGGAGAAGCGGGGGCAGTGCAGTATTTAGCTGATTACGGGCGCGGAATTGGTACGGCAAAAGTTATCGGTTTTGCACTGTGCGCGGAGTCGGAAGGATACCCGGAAATGGCTTTTGGCTTTTGGAAAAGAGCGTTTGAATTGGAAACTGGAGAAAAGCCAATCGCCCTCAATACTCCAAACAATTCTACCGCCGATTTCGCTCCTGCTAAATCATCAACTTCCGCCCCAAAAGTAGAAACTGCCAACAATCCTATTGTTGCCGAATTACCACTGCACTTGCAGCCGGGAAGGATTGTCACCATGCAGCCAGTTGACGCGCCGAGTGAACGTTCTTATTACATCGAAAATCCCGATTATTGGGGACAGCCAAAGCGCGACGGCAATCGAGTAGTGGTCATTGCGACGCCAGATAAAGTATACTACCAATCGCGATCGACTAACCTGCGGCAACAAGCATCGATTGAGATCGATCGCACTTTAATCGACACAGCCACTAAAATTGGCACCTTTGTTTTAGACGGCGAACTGTATTACAAAAGCTGTACAGGCAGCGAACACCGCACCGGCGCGCAAGCTGCTACAGTTAATATTGAAAACGGTTTTCCGACAATCCAGCCCAGCGCAATTTATGCCATTTTTAAAAGTTTGTTTTTCCAAGGCAATGATTTAACTACCGTGGCAGAATCCGAACGAATTGCAGCGGGAGTTGAAGTTGGCGAAATGCTGGCAAATTTATCCCCAGCCTTTGAAGTTGTACCGACATTTCGCACCGCAACCGAAAAAGTCATCCTGGCAAATCAGCAGGAATCTGAAAATAAAGAAGGCGAAGTTTGGGTGTTGAACAACTGTCACTATGTCGGCGGAAAAGATGTGAAGAAATATCCGATAGTGAGGACTAAATACTGTCAAGAACACGATTTATTTATTGTGGGTTTGACGGCGACAAAAGTTGCGGGCCGGCCGTTTAGCGCCGTCAAAGTAGCGCAAGAAATTGATGGCAAATTAGTCCCAGTAGGAACCGTGGGAACCGGGTTTAGCGGGGAGGAAATGCAGGAAATTGCCCGACTCTACGAGGCTAACCCCAAAAGTGTCAAAATTAAAGTGCGATCGCAGGGTTTGACAGAAAGTGGCAAACTGTGGCACGCACGATTTTTGGAGTTTTGTTAAATTTGTAGGGAAACGGCAGTGCCGTTTCCTTCCCCAAATATGCGATTTCCAACGCATAGTATCAGATAAAATCAGCGGATTTAAAAATCAATGGTTATCAGCAAAAACAATTTCTACATCTCCCCAGAAGAGTACCTAGAAGGCGAACGAGTAAGCCCCATCAAACACGAATACAGACGCGGACAGGTTTATGCAATGACACGGGCAAAAAAACCTCATATTGTTATTTCAGTAAATTTAGCAAGTTTGCTTAACAATCATCTCCGCGAGAGTTCCTGCTTAGTTCTTTCATCAGATATAAAAGTCCGACTGGAAGAGGCAAATTGCTATTACTATCCTGATGTAGCGGTGACTTGCGACGAAAGGGATACCTCAACTACTGAAGATTTCATTTTATATCCATCTTTAGTAGTTGAGGTATTGTCGCCCTCAACGGCCGCTTTCGACAGAGGCGATAAATTTGCCGATTATCAAACTTCTCCAAGTTTGCAAGAATACGTACTCGTCACTCAATCTGAGATTAAAATTGAGTGTTTTCGACTCAATGCTGAGGGAAATTGGGTTTCTCAGATTTACCGACAAGGAGATGAGTTAGAGTTAATGAGTATAGATTTTCGCTGCCCGATCGCACAAGTTTATCAAAAAGTCCCCGGAATGGTATTGTGATGTATGAAACAATATTTTTAGTAGTAATCTCCTCTCGTCTGTACTTTGACAAAAACCTTAAACCTAGTTCTTAGTAAAGACTTTAGTTTTTCTGCCGAAGCTAAAGGAGGGCTGAAGTCATCACTACGAACCGATGACGACTGAAGTCATCACTACGAACCAAAAAGATAATTTACAAATAGAAAAAACAATGATTAAAATCTTACACCTTTCAGATATTCACATGGGCAGCGGCTTTTCTCACGGCCGCATTAATCCAGAAACCGGTTTAAATACGCGGCTGGAAGACTTCGCGGCGACGCTGAGTAAATGTATGGATAGAGCAATTTCTGAACCCGTAGATTTAGTCATATTCGGCGGCGATGCTTTCCCGGATTCAACGCCTCCACCGTTTGTAAAAGAGGCTTTTGCTTGCCAATTCAGCCGCTTAGTTGATGCCCAAATTCCGACAGTTTTGTTAGTAGGAAATCATGACCAACATTCTCAGGGACAAGGCGGCGCGAGTTTGGGAATTTACCGGACTTTGGGGATACCTAAGTTTATTGTAGGCGATCGCCTAGACACTCACCTCATCCAAACCCGCAGCGGACCTGTACAGGTGGTAACATTGCCTTGGTTGACTCGATCGACCTTAATGACACGTTCCGAGACTGAAAGCCTGTCTATGGGCGATGTTAACCAATTATTAACCGAAAAACTGACGATCGCAATGGAAGGCGAAATTCGCCGCCTCAACCCCGACATACCAACCGTACTTTTAGCGCACTTAATGGCAGATAAAGCCAGTCTGGGCGCCGAACGTTTTTTAGCAGTTGGCAAAGGTTTTAACATTCCCGTTTCCATGCTAACTCGCCCTTGTTTTGATTACGTTGCTCTCGGCCACGTTCACAAACACCAAAATCTCAATGCTTCCAACAATCCGCCCGTAATTTATCCGGGAAGTATCGAACGAGTTGATTTTAGCGAAGAGAAAGAAGATAAAGGTTTTGTGTTAGTTAATTTGGAACGGGGGAAAGCAGAGTGGGAATTTTGCACTTTGCCAGTGCGGGTGTTTCAGACTATTAAAGTGAATGTTTCGGAATCGGAAAACCCGCAAGCCGAGTTAGTTAAAGCTATTGGCAAGAAGGAAATCCAAGATGCGGTTGTGAGATTAATTTACCAATTGCGATCGGAACAATTAGATTTA
This sequence comes from Microcoleus sp. POL10_C6, assembly GCF_036701585.1. Lineage (NCBI taxonomy): Bacteria > Bacillati > Cyanobacteriota > Cyanophyceae > Oscillatoriales > Microcoleaceae > Microcoleus > Microcoleus sp. POL10_C6. The sequence continues at coordinate 70,536 of NZ_JAUBRB010000029.1, forward strand.
ATCGACAACGGAGAATTGCACACACTTCTCGGCGAAGCGCACAGCTACACAATCCAACCGGAATTAGTGAGTCAGCTAGCGAGACCCCGGTTGCCAGAATTGAATGCTAATAATAGTATAGAACCGTTAGAAGCTTTGAAAACTTATCTGGCAAGTCGCGACGATTTGAAAGATGTTGCTGAGAGTATGTTAGAGGCGGCACAAGGTTTGTTGGGCGGTGCGGAGGAAGTTTTGGTAGAATTTTAGGTCAAGAATCGCGCATCTAATTACAGGATGATTTTGCTGCAAAATATTGTAGGGTGGGCATCCTGCCCGCCCTAAATATACTATTTAAATCCCAAAAACCTCACCCGCTGCCAACCGAGTTCCATTGGCAAAATCCACGCCAGACTGCACCTTTTTCCCCGCTAACTGCACCTCGCGCAACAATAATAAACCATCGCCAGTTTGGACGATCGCCCCCAAGCCCTTCACAACCTTAACAACTTCCCCATTCGCGCCCGATAACTTGGCCAAAACAGGCCAATCGCGTTCCAAAACCCTCAGATCCGGCGGTAATTGCAGCCAATATTCCGGCCCGACGGGCACAGTAGCTATCACCTTCAGAGAATTGCCACGAAAACTGGTTGTGCAATCCGGGAAAAAGCCCCTAACTTGATTGTGAAGGTCGATCGCACTTTTCGACCAATCCAGCACATAATCCGCACTCTTAATCATCGGCGCATAAGTCGCCTCAGCATCATTTTGAACAACAGCTTCAATTTGGTCGTCCCTCAATTTCACCAAAGTTTCTATCAACAAATCCGCCCCAACTTCCGCCAACCTATCCGCCAAAGAATCAGCATTATCCAACAGTGAAATACCAGCAAAAGCCTTCAATAGCATCGCCCCAGTATCCATCCCAGCATCCATCAGCATAGTAGTAATTCCTGTTGTCTTTTCCCCGTCAAAAAGACAGCGCTGAATCGGTGCTGCACCGCGATACTTCGGCAAAATTGAACCGTGAACGTTAACGCAAGCCAAACTAGGAATATCCAGAATTTCTTGAGACAGAATTTGGCCGTAAGCCACCACCACAAACACATCCGCCTCCGCTTCCCGCAACTTAGCAAGCGTTTCAGAATCCTTCTTAATTCGGCGTGGCTGCCAAACCGGGAGACTGTGATTTAAAGCCACATCTTTTACAGGTGAAGGCATCAATTGATTCCCTCTTCCCCGACGTTTGTCCGGCTGAGTCACCACACCCACAACTTCAAATTCTGGGTGACTTAGCAAGCTGGATAAAGTAGGAACAGCAAAATCGGGAGTGCCAAAAAAGACAATTTTCATAGATTCTTCGTTATTAGTAAGTAGTCCTCAGTCATTACTCATTAGTCATCAAGTAGGTAATGGCAAAAAACCCTAGTATATTATAGAGACTATTCAGCGCGTAGCAGCTATGATAGAAGCCAGTTTATGAGTATTTTTACCTTCCGGACTCATGTAATGTTTATTTGTCAGCTCAAACAATAGTAGTTTGCTTCTCGATTATACACTTCGAGAATAGTTCCGAGTTGTGCGATCGGCAAAAAGGATCTCGATTGATACTCAGATGCAGCCAGACTCAAACGCTCCAAATCAATGGGTTTGATAGAAGCAACAACATTTCCATCCCTCCTATCCAAGTTAACTACAACTGTTTTACACTAGGAATTATCATCTCATTTACCTTTGTCACTGCTAATCTCAATCTTATCATATCTCCTCGAACATGGAAAAACCGTCGAATCTCCTGTTTAAACTCAGCCGCAGCTTATTTGCCGACACCGCAGAACAAGAAAAATTTATTCAGGCTGTTATCAATCCCCAAGCTTTTAATCGTGTCATCTTGTGGCTGCAACCAAAACCCACAGAAAACCCATTTACTGTCGAAATTCCCGTTTCTTGGCAACCGTAATTTGTAAATAGACTTGCCTGAGAATCCCAGCCGGGAAAACATTCCTTACATCAAGCAGGACATTACTACTGTCTAGACTTTTCCTCAATCTTCGCCGCCTCCACCTTATTAACAATACCGCAGCCCATCAAACTAATCTTAGATATGTGCGCCGCCCCGGAGGAAAAAGTATATTTGCCTGGAAAACATTAAACCCAAAATTCCTGTTGTGCAACGAAGCCATAGGCAAACGCATGGGAATGTTGATCTCTAATTTAAGACGCTGCCAAATTCTACCATCCGCCGCCGCCAACCTCGATTCAAAAATACTTGCCGAAAAGATGCCACAAACGGCTAATTTAGTAATAGTAGATGCTCCTTGTACTGGTCAATCACTTTTAGCAAAAGGAGAGAAAGCACCCGGCTGCTTTCATCATGTCACCATCAACAGCAATGCCAACCGCCAAAAAATAATTTTAGCCAATTCTGCTAAAATTGTAGCGTCCCAAGGTTATCTTGCATACATGACCTGCACTTATTCAACCGCAGAAAATGAACAAGTCAGCCAATGGCTGTTAAGCAAATTCCCCGATTTTCAGCCAGCCTCTGTTCCTCATTTAGAAAAATATCGATCGCACCTGACAGAAATTCCTTGCTATCGGATGTGGCCGCAAGATAGACTAGGAGCAGGAGCTTTCACTGTTTTGTTTCAAAACACCTCCGATGGAGAGAGAAATCAGCTACCAGCAAATTTTCGAGATTTAGCTCCTTTTACCAACCTCTAACTATCCGCGTCCATCCCCGTTCATCTGCAGTTAAAAAAGTCTTCTTCCCTGAATCTAACTAAAAAATGATATTATCCAAATTATCCAAAGCAATTAAAAGACAACTCAAACTAGCGATCTGCATTTTAATTACCTTAAATCTGCTAATATTAAGCGGCTGTCAAAACAGCACAACCCCAGCCTCAAAAAACGGCGAACCGCTCGAACTCACACTGTGGCACGGCATCAATCCCCCGCCAAACCGCGACGTATTTCAAACCCTCACCGACCAATTCAACAAAACACATCCCAACATCCAGATCAAACCAGTTTACATCGGTCAGCCAGACCAACAACTCCCAAAAATACTAACAGCAATAGTTGGAAATGCACCGCCGGATTTGCTGTGGAATGGCCCCTCAATTGCAGGAAAACTAGCAGAACTCGACGCCATTGTGCCCTTAGAAAACTGGCTCGACAAATCGCCCCGGAAAGCCGAAATCGACCCGGCACTCTTCGAGTCAATGGAACTCGGCGGACATACTTGGTCAGTTCCCCTAGGCACAAACAACGTCGCCATATTTTACCGTCCCAGCTTATTTGCAGCAGCAGGAATCAAAGAAGTGCCGCAGAATTGGGCGCAATTAAAGCAAGTAGCCCGAACGCTCACGCGAGATACCAACGGAGACGGCCGCACAGACCAACACGGCATAGTGATCCCCCTAGGCAAAGGAGAATGGACAGTATTTACCTGGCTGCCATTCATGTTCAGCGCCGGCGGCGAACTCAAAGGCAAAACACCTCAAAGTCCTGTACCCCAAATAGATAATCCCGGTTCTCACGCCGCCTTAGAATTGTGGAGCGACTTGTTAAAAGAAGGTTCAGCAATATTGTCAGCACCCGAACGCGGTTACGAACTCGACAATTTCATCGCCGGGAAAGTCGCCATGCAAATCACCGGGCCGTGGACGCTAGCACAGTTGCAGCAAAGCGCGATCGACTACGCAGCAATGCCTTTACCGCTCCTCAAACGCCCTGCAGCCGTCGTAGGGGGTGAAAACATATTTTTAATGAAAACCTCGCCAGAACGAGAGCGAGCAGCCCTAGTATTCTTAGAATACGTTATAGGTGAAGAATTCCAAACAGCATGGGCATTGGGAACAGGTTATTTACCCATTAACTTAAAATCGAGACAGAGCCAAGCTTATCAAAGCTTTGTGGAAAAAAACCCTGTTTTGCGAGTATTTTTAGAACAAATGAACTCAGCCAGAGCGCGACCCATTATATCAGGTTACTCCCGCCTGTCAGAAAACCTCGGTCGCGCCATAGAGGCAACCCTTCTCGGCCGCAACCCCCAAGACGCCCTTAAAGAATCTCAAGAGCGTTTGACACTAACCTTAGATATTGCAACAGCCAAAGAGAAATAGACAAGAAAAAATATTTTTTTTCTGTAATATATCCGCTTTCACTGTATTCCATCGAAAGACTTAAAACCTAGATTGATTGGTTAAAAATCTAGTGAAAATCACTACCGCCTGTACTTCTAATCAAAAACCGTGTTTATTGCCTCAAACTTACCTAAAAGCAGAGATTTTACGTCGCTGTGATTGGTATTTTAGGTATTTTAGGTATTATTGAGCATGGTGCAAGATGTTAGGGTGCATTGAGTTACGATCGCCCGACACAAAAAGACACCCACTGTCGCTCGGTAATAAATTTTTAACAAAAACCAAAAATTTACAAACCAATTGCTTAGCCATTAGAGATATATTTACAAAAAAGCGATACTCCCGAAATTCATGGGCAGATTTGATCGAACAAAAAAACCGCTCCCTCAACGGCACTACAAAAAGTTAGCTCAAAAGCTTCTCCCAGTACCTACCACCCATGACCTACCATCACCTAATAGAAACATTTTCTCTACCCTCTGCCTGTCCCGTGCCACCTACTGAGATCCCAACAAGCGTCCACCTTTTCCCTAAACGACCATGCAGACAAAGTTCCTTAATGCAATCAAAGGACATTCCTGGCGGTACTTCCTCGCAGTAGGTGCGATCGCCCTGGTCTACTATGGGGCGTCGCAATTCGCCATTTCCACTCTCACCCTCAGTTCAGAAATTTACCCGATGTGGCCAGCAGCAGGAATTGCCCAAGTCGCCCTGCTGCTGTTTGGGCGGCAACTGTGGCCGGGAATCGCGATCGGAGGCTTCCTGTTCAGCATGAACGTACCATCGGCCAACATCGCCACGGCATTGATATCGGCAGCCGCCAGAAGCCTGCAAGCGTGGACGGGAACTTATCTACTCCAAGGCCTTAACTTTAGCGCCGGGCTCGATCGGCTCAAAGACGTTTTAGGAATAGTCGGGCTAGCAGCCTTGGGATCTACCCTGATCAGCTCCACCATCGGCAGCATCCTCGTATGCCTGAGTGGTATATCTAGCTGGAGCGATTTTGGCACGATTTGGGGGACTTGGTGGGTGGGAGACGCAATGGGAATTGTGCTCGTCGCCCCGCTGCTGCTGACGTGGCAACAATTGCCCAAAGTCCCCACCCATCGCAAACAGATAGTTGAACGAGCGATTTGGCTGCTGCTGCTACTAGCAGTCGGATGGCTCGTCTTTTGCTCGCGCACCCGCGCCGCCTACGCCCGCTATCCCCTCGAATACTTACCATTTCCCCTAGTAGTTTGGGCTGCCTTTCGATTCGGTCAGCGCTACACAGCCCTCTCCAACCTCATCCTCTGCGGCTTCGCCATCTGGGGTATCGCCCGAGGCAGCGGCCCCTTCCTAAAACACGCCAGCAGTATCCCCCAAGCACTGTTATCCCTGCAAGCCTTCATCGCCGTCATCGCCGTCACCGGCTTAGTCTTAGCTGCCACCGTCGCCGAACGCCACCAAGCAGAAGTCTCCCTGCGCGCCAGCGAAGCCAGCCTCGCTAACGCCCAACGCATCGCCCAGCTAGGCAACTGGGACTTAGACCGCAACGCCCAGCAATTGCGGTGGTCAGAGGAAATTTACCGCATCCTAGGACAGCAACCGGGAAGTTTTGAACCCAGCCTGGAAGCCTTCTTGGAATACGTCCACCCTGAAGACCGAGAATTAGTCAAAACCTCGATCGAAGCCGCTTTATTTCAGCAACAGCCTTACAGCATCGACTACAGGCTCATACTCCCCGACGGTAGCAACCGCACAGTCTACGAACAAGCCGATGTCAACTCCCTCTACATCACCAGCACCGTCCAAGACATCACAGACAGAAAGCAAGCCGAAGCAGCCCTGCGTTCTTCAGAAGAAAGATTTTCCAAGGCCTTTCACGCCTCCCCAGTTGGGATCAGCATCTGCACCCTCACAGACGGATGCTTCCTCGATGCCAATGAAAGCTTTTTGCGCTCATTAGGCTGGCTGCGGCACGAATTTATCGGCCGCACTCCCAGCGACTTAGGAATGTTGGTTTATTCAGAAGACGGGCGGCGGCTGGCCCAGATTTTGCAATCACAAAATTCGATCAGCAACCAAGAAATCAAAATTCGCACCAAAGCCGGCGAAGTGCGCGACTGGCTGCTGTCAGTGGAACTCATCCACCTCGGCAACACTGAGTGCATTTTAATCATGACCACCGACATCACCGAACGCTTGCGTTCCGAAGAATTCCGCCGCGCCGCATTAGCCGCCGAAGCTGCAAATAGATCCAAAAGCATTTTTCTCGCCAACATGAGTCACGAACTCAGAACCCCCCTCAACGCCATCATTGGCTACAGCGAGATCCTGCAAGAAGACGCCCGAGACCTTGGTGCCGAAGAGTTCATCGACGACCTCCAGAGAATTAATACGGCCGGCCAGCACCTACTCGCGCTGATTAAAGATATTCTCGACTTGACCAAAATTGAAGCAGGCCGCACCGACTTGCACGTCGAAACCTTCACCATTTCAACTCTGGTTGAGGAAGTAGTTGCCACGATCAAGCCGACGGCAGACAAAAATAGCAATATTGTAGAAATACAATGCCCCGAGGATATTGGCTCGATGCAGACCGACTTGACTAAACTCCGGCAGTCTCTGCTCAACATCCTCAGCAATGCCGCGAAATTTACTTGCTCCGGCGCGATTACCTTCGCCGTTACCCGATCCGGCGAAACCCCCGCCGACGCTGCAAACAAAGGCAAAAAACTTGGAGCGTATAGAGGAGGTGACCAAGCTGAAAATAGCTTGTCTCTGTTATCTTCCGCTCAAGATTGGATCATTTTTACGGTCAAAGATACCGGCATTGGCATGAGTCCCGAACAGTTAGCCAGAATCTTTGAGCCTTTCACGCAAGCCGATTCTTCAACTACTAAGAAGTACGGCGGCACTGGTTTGGGGCTGACGATTACTAAGAAATTCTGCGAAATGATGGGCGGAGACATTACCGCATTCAGCGAGTTGGATAAAGGTTCTACTTTTACAATTAGGCTGCCAGCTATTTTCACCGACCTTTCAATCTCAACCGAAAAGTCTGACGAATAATATTTTTTTGACATTTATTTTCGATGTCTGCAACTTTTATTTACCTCCGCAATAGGCTGATTGTTTGGCTAGCAGTTAGGAGATTTGATCCATAATTTATCACATTATCAACTCAGTTTTTTTCCGGGGTTTTTCTAAAATAGAGTAATTTTAAATCAGTCGTAAAATTTTTACCCCACCTCAACCATCTCCTTGGTAAAGGGAGGGAGTAATAAATTCACAAATAATTTAGAATTGCTGTAGACGTAGAAGATGAGGGGGGGTTAGATCACCCTAATTAATTTATGAGTAAATACGAAAAGTGCTGAAATCGTTTCCGCTGGCATGGGAATAAGAAATTTTCCTGTCCAGTTCCCGCGTCCACGATCGTTTTTTGGCTGCCACCTAGTTTTTGAGGCTAAGCTCACTTGATTAATACTCCGAACAGTTTTTCTATAGCCCGATGGCTGATTCTCGCTTGACTTTGATCGACTGTGGATAATTAAATCAATGTCAGATCCACCCTGGGCTTGCATTTAATTCGACTTTTTTAGGCTCCTTCCCCTATAAAGCGTGTATAGCCATCCTAAATCATTTGTGAATTTCTTACTCCCTCCCCTTGATAAGGGGAGGGTTGGGGTCGGGTAAAAAAATTACGACTCCTGCAAGGATTGCTATAGTATCGTTACCAAAACTTTCCTGAGTATTGACTTGATAAGATGATATTATTATTTTTTAGCGTGCTGCCGACATTCAGAGGATTGGTTGGTTGACAACCCTTAAAAGTTCTGAGAATTAATATAATTAGCGCAGTTTGAAAGATTTGGGAGAGGAGACATGATCCCTCGGCTTCTCAATAAAACCTGTGATAGACTTCGATCGCGTACTTGTCCCCTAACGGTATACCTACGTATATATACTATTAATTAAAAAGATATACTGTAGAAAGTTGCCTACAAAGCGCCAGAAAATATGCACCCCCACCTCCAGCGCCAACTCGAACACCTCGGTTTAGTCGGCGAGTCTCCTCCTCCCACTGCTGAGCAGTGGCAGCTTTTATTAGAGCAGGTAAGTTGTAGCTATGACCGAGTTCAGAGTCAGCAAGAACTTCAGCAGGAAGATTGTTTTAACTTGGAGACGGTGGCATTAAAGGATTTAACGGACTCGCCCCAGTCCCCTCAAGACTCTCCAACAGCTTCAGAATTCGATCGACTGCGGGCGAGTGTCAACAGTTTGGGGGCGGGATTGTGTATCCTTGACGCGAAGGGCTGTGTAATCTCGGTGAATCCAGAGGCAGAACGCTTGCTGGGATGGCGACAGTCGGAACTTGCAGGCGTTTCCCTGCTAGAGCGCATCGGGAAGCAAAACAAAGGCAACAAATCCCAAGTTTTGACGGCTCCGAAACAGTCGCCAAGCAAGACTGAAGATGCGACGATCGCACCTACACTAGATTTACAAGAGGCGATCGCTTCCAGTCAACCTTGCAACAACTGGGACGACGAGTTTTTGTGTCGCGACGGCAAGATGTTACCAGTTTCCTATTTTTTCCATCCCGCAGTTGACGGCCGCGAAATATCAGTCTTGGTGTTTTTTGACATTAGAGAACACAAGCAATCGCTCTCGATACTGCAAGCAGTTCTAAAATCTACAGATGCAGGAATTCTGGCGGTTGACAGAAACGGCAATATATGTAATTATAATCAGAAATTTCTAGAAATGTGGGGGTTGTCTGCCAACCAAGGAAAGTTGAGCCGATCGACCTTCGCAACACTCACAAACACGCTCAAAACAGGATTCCCCTTCGACAGGGAACTATTGAAATACCCGCAAAGATTTCTCCCAAACGTGATTAAAGTGTCGGCAGATTCAGATACTCAAATCAGCGAATTATTAGAATTTAAAGACGGAAAAATTCTTGAATTAAATTCGTTGCCATCAAAAGTCGGAGCGAAAACAGTTGGTAGAGTCTGGAGCTTTCGAGACGTTACCGAACTCAAAAAAGTAGAAGAATCTTTGCAGTATCGAATAGAATTCGCTCAGTTGATTTCCCGTTTGTCAACCCATTTCATCAGCCAGCCCTTATCAGAAATAGACAAAGGCATCGATCGAACCCTGGAATCGATCGCCACCTTGAGCGGGTTTGACCGCAGTTACATCTACCTGTTATCATTCGACAAAACCCGCGCCCACAAAACCTACGATTGGTGCGGCGAAAGCATTCCGGCAGTCAAAAACAGCACCGACAAACCAATAGAGATCGCACAAATCCCTTGGATCGCAGAAAAACTCGATCGCGCCGAATGCCTCTATATTCCAGAAATCGGTGAACTCCTGCCCCCAGCCAAAGCCGAAATAGCCTATTTTATGGGTCAAAATTTAACCGAATTCCAGACAGACTCCCCATCCCAAACAGTCAATCAAACAGCAACCGCCTCAATTCCTTCGATTGGCGCTTCCCTAAATAATTTAGAATTAAAAAAACAGCTAAAAAATATTAAATCCCTGATAATTATTCCCCTAATTTGTAGTAAAAACCTAGTAGGATTTCTCGGATTCGATGGCTTAAAGCAAACAGCAGGTCGATCAACCGAAATATCCACACAGCTAAAAATGGTAGGAGAAATGCTCGCCAATGCCCTAGAGCGCAAGCGAGCAGAAGCAGCCTTGAGACAATCCGAAACAAAATACCGCAGCATCTTTGAAAACGCAGTCGAAGGCATATTCCAGACAACGCCGACCGGGTACTACCTCAGCGGCAATAACGCACTAGCCCGAATTTACGGCTACGAATCCTGTACCCAAATGCTCGCTGAACTCACCGAGATCAACCGTCAATTTTACGTTAACCCCAATCGGCGCGCCGAGTTTATGGCAGAATTGGGCGCGCGCCGCCAAGTGTCAAAATTTGAATCCCAAATATACCGCCGAGACGGTAGCACGATCTGGATTTCTGAAAACGCGCGCAGCATCTGCGACGAAAACGGCAGCGTTTTGTACTACGAAGGCACAGTCCAAGACATCACCGATCGCAAACAGGCAGAATCCGCCTTGCAGTCGGCCCTAGAAGCAGCAGAATCAGCCAACCGGGCAAAAAGCACATTTCTCGCCAACATGAGCCACGAACTTCGCACACCGCTCAATGCCATCATCGGCTACAGCGAAATGCTCCAAGAAGAAGCTGAAGAATTGGGCGATGAAGCTTTCGTCCCTGACCTCGAAAAAATCTGCAGCGCCGGCAAACACCTGCTGTCGATGATCGACGACATCCTAGATATCTCTAAAATTGAAGCAGGTCGAATGGATCTCTACTTAGAAACCTTCGACATCCATACCTTAATTGAAAGTGCAGTTGCCACGGCCAGGCCGCTGGTCGAGAAAAACGGTAATACCCTAGAAGTGTACTGTCCAGACAACCTCGACACCATGCACGCGGACATGACCAAAGTGCGGCAAGTGCTGCTTAACTTGCTCAGCAACGCTGCCAAGTTCACACAAAACGGGAGAATTGCGATCGGAGTGGAAAGAATTAAAAATGAACAATTAAAAATGAAAAATCAAGAGGAATCTTCCGAAATTTTAATTTCCAACTCCGAATTTTTAAGTTTCCGCGTCGCCGACACCGGCATCGGCATGACACAAGAGCAATTGGAGCGAGTTTTCCAACCTTTCACCCAAGCTGATGCCTCGACTACCCGCGAGTACGGTGGCACCGGTTTGGGACTAGCAATCAGCCAGCGCTTCTGTCAGATGATGGGCGGCAGCATTGAGGTCAGCAGCACCTTGGGCGCAGGCACCACTTTCACCGTGCTCTTGCCCAGCGCCATCAAACAGCCGGAAATCCCCAACAAAGTCCACGACAGCACTAGCCCTCCGGACGCCCCCGCTGTCGGCACGGTGCTGGTAGTTGACGACGACCCGATCTCGCGAGATTTAATCCAGCGCGCCCTCAGTCGCCAAGGACTGCACGTAGAAGTCGCCGGCGGCGGCGAGCAAGCTCTCCGGCTCGCTAAGCAACTACGGCCAGACGCCATTACCCTGGATGTGATTATGCCCGGCATGGACGGCTGGGCGGTACTCTCAGCGCTGAAGGCAGATCCTGACCTTGCCGAAATTCCCGTAATCCTGCTATCCTTTGTGGGCAACAAAAGCCTCGGCTTTGCATTGGGTGCCTCGGACTACCTCACCAAACCAGTGGACGGCAAACGGCTGGCTGCTTTGTTGAACAAGTACCGACGCGACCAAGACGGGGTTGCAAGTAACAATTTGACCTGTCAGATTCTAATTGTGGAAGACGACGTTGCCACGCGCGAAATACTGCGATGCGTACTAGAAACACAAGGCTGGGCAGTAACGGAAGCTGATAGCGGACGCGCTGCTCTCGATCGGCTAAAAGTTGCTCGCCCGCACCTGATATTACTGGATTTGATGTTGCCAGAAATGGATGGTTTTGAGTTGATCGGGGAAATTCGCAAATCCCATTCGGGAGATCCTATACCGATTGTTGTGATCACGGGGAAAGACTTGACACCGGCAGAAAGCCAGCAGCTAAACGGCTACGTTGAGCGGGTGCTACAAAAGGGAGTCTACAGTTGCGATACTTTGTTGCGCGATGTTCGCTCTATAGTGAATGACAGGTTCGATCGCAGGTACGACTCGAAAGGCAAGGAGAACACCAATGGCTAAAATCCTGTTGGTCGAAGATAACGAAATGAACAGGGATATGCTTTCTAGGCGTCTGGCCCGCAAGGGACACGAGGTCTTTATTGCTGTTGACGGTGCTGAGGGAGTGTCGATGGCGCTCGCGAAAGTACCGGATTTGATTCTGATGGATATGAGTCTGCCGGTTCTAGACGGGTGGCAAGCAACGCAGCAAATTAAGGCGGCTCCTGAAACTAGCAGGATTCCGGTGATTGCGCTGACGGCTCACGCAATGGCGGGCGATCGTGAAAAGTGTCTTGCTGCAGGCTGCAATGACTATGACACTAAACCGGTCGAGTTTCCCCGACTTTTGGGTAAAATTGAAACTCTTCTGAAAGAGGCCCTGACATGAAAGGTGACGAGGGCAGCGTGCTGGTTGTTGACGACAATGAGGTAAACCGCGATTTGCTGGCCCGCCGACTTCAGCGTCAAGGCCATCTGGTGACTGTTGCTGAAGATGGTCTCCAAGCTCTGGAAATGTTGCGAAGCGATCCTTTTGATTTGGTTCTTCTAGACATTATGATGCCGCAAATGAACGGCTATCAGGTGCTGGAAAATCTGAAGGCGGACGAGAAGTTGCGCCATATCCCGGTGATTATGATTTCGGCGGTGGACGATATCGACAGTATCGTCCGGTGTATAGAGTTGGGGGCGGAGGATTATCTTTCTAAACCATTCAATCCGGTATTGCTCAAGGCTCGGATTAGCGCTTGTCTGGAAAAGAAGCGGCTGCGGGATAAGGAACAGGCGTATTTACATGAATTGGCTCAGGAAAAGGAAAAGTCCGAGCGTTTGCTGTTAAATATTTTACCGAGGGCGATCGCACAGCGCCTCAAACACGGGGAAATTACGATCGCCGACAGTTTCGCTGAGGTAACAGTGATGTTTGCCGATTTGGTTGGTTTTACTAAGCTTTCGGCTCATTTATCGCCGGCCCAATTGGTGGAGTTGCTCAACGAAATTTTTTCGGCTTTTGACGAGTTGGCCGAGCGCTACGGACTTGAGAAAATTAAGACGATCGGCGATGCTTATATGGTGGTTGGCGGTTTGCCGACGCCCACCGAAGACCACGCCGAGTCGATCGCCGAAATGGCGCTGGAAATTCAAGCAGCAATGACTAAGATGCGTACCAAGGGAGGTCAGCCGCTCAGCATTCGCATCGGCATCCACACAGGCCCGGTAGAAGCTGGGGTAATCGGTACTAAAAAATTTACTTACGATTTGTGGGGAGATACGGTAAATACAGCTTCCCGGATGGAATCTCAAGGCGTCCCCGGCAGCATTCAGGTGACAGTTGCTACCTACGAACGCTTGCGGGGTAAGTACATTTTTGAGGAGCGCGGCGTGATTCCAGTGAAGGGGAAAGGCGATATGATGACTTATCTGCTTGTGGCCCGAAACGCTTAATTAATCATTGGGCATTGGGCATCGGGTATCGGTAACTAATATCAACAGTCAACAGTCAACAGTCAACAAATCATCAAATGAGCGTAAATTCTAACCTTTTAATGTACGCCCAATGGGCGGGAATTCTGACAGTAGCTTTGGCTATTCTAACAGTTATAGCATTTATCTTCAAATGGGGTTTTCGCTTCCGATTGGTGGGAGTGACAAGCTTTATGGGCGTGATTGCTGCGAGTATATTCGGTCTCGGTTTGGGACTCTTTTCCCGTACAGAAATTCCGGGTGCAGTTCGCTATTCTTTAGTTTACGATACTGGCGGCGCTCAAACAGTAGTTACTGTGCCACCTACGATCACGGAATCGGAATTAGAAGCAACGATGCAGCAAGCGGCTGCGGATTTGTACTCTCCAGGGCGCTCTGGAAGGGGCAGAGACTACATGACAATCCGGGTTCGTACAGTTGTACATCCTGAACCTGGGCTGTCGCAGCCGCTGTTTTTGGGCGAGGTGAGACGATCGCTCGCGACTCGTTATGATGACAAAATGGCGATCGAAATCTTCCCCGAAAAAGTTGCTATTCTGAAAAAATATCAAGCTTAAAAGTAGTGATTGCTGGGTGCGCCATGTGCACCCAGCCTTTTGCATAGATTCGATCGCTCTTATTATAATTATCTGCGTTTATCCGTGTTCATCTTCCTTAAATCTGCGGTTGAGCCTATAAAAAACCAAAAATACTAAAAAAATTTATGACTCAAAATACAGAAAAACTACTAAAAGACCTCTACAACGCCTTTAACCCATCTTCTCCTTTGCCAGCAGGCGACCCGCAATATGTTGACTGTGGGGAAGTGCGAGGAGATGACAATATTACCCTAGACTTGGGCCTCAACATTGAGCGTTCAGAACCGATGACTTGCCAGTTGTATGCAGGACATCGCGGTGCTGGAAAATCAACCGAATTGCTGCGGCTACAGCAACACTTGAACAACAAAGGTTATTTTGTAGTTTATTTCGCGGCTGACGCGGAAGATATCAATCCCGAAGATACTGAATATACAGATATTTTGCTAGCTTGCACCAGACACTTATTAGAAGCAATTAAAGAGGCTGACTCCAAGCCTTTGCTCAATTGGATGAAAGACCGCTGGGACGATTTAAAAGATTTAGGGCTAACAGAAATATCTTTTGAAAAATTGAGCTTAGAGGCGCAAATTAGTCAGTTTGCCAAGTTGACGGCGAATGTGAGAACTCAACCGAGTCTGCGCCACAAAATCCGAGAAAAAGTTGAGCCCCAAACACAAACGCTGATTGATGCGCTAAATGAGTTTATTGGCGACGCTAAAAAAAAGTTGCCCAATAAATATTCGCAACTGGTAGCGATTGCCGATAATTTAGACCGGATTGTGCCATTTTCTACGACAGACGCAGGAGGACGCAGCAATCTAGACCAAATTTTCTTAGACCGCAGCGAACAACTCCAAGCTTTAGATTGTCACGTCGTTTACACTGTACCGATTTCGCTGGTGCATTCTAACCGCGCTGCTGATTTAAGCGATAAGTACAATACTCCGCAAGTGCTGCCAATGATTCTGGTACAGAATCTAGATGGTAGCGCTCACCAACCGGGACTTGCTAAAATTAAAGAGTTGATTAAGAAGCGGGTGCAAAAAATCGCTCCAAATCTATCTTTAGAAACAGGATTGTTTGACACCGAAGAAACCCTAGAACGGCTGTGCTTGATGAGTGGAGGTCACGTTAGGGATTTGATGAAGATGATGCGAGAAGCTGTGAATCAAACACAGAATTTGCCAATTACTGCCAAAGCGGCCCAAAGAGCAATCACCAAAGAGCGGGATGTATACCGCAGAACTCCCGGAAAAGATGAATGGCAAATTTTAGCCAAAGTATCTCTTTCTCACGAGATAGATAATGACGAACAGCACCGCAATTTGCTATTTAACCGCTGTATTTTGGAATACCGATATTTTGATGATGAAGCAGAAAAGCTGCCTTGGTATGATGTTCACCCGCTAATTAAAGGCATTCCGCAATTTAAGGAAGCAATTGCACTAATGCAGCCATGAAACCACAAATAATTGATGGGGACGAAGATTTGCCACCGGCAGAACCGGAGGAAGAATATCTAACTCTGGTACGCACTCTCAAGCGGACAGATGGCTTTAGCTTGTTGTTTGTGGAGTGTTCACCGGCGGAGGGAGAACGCTGGATTACTAGAGTTAAAACAGATATTCCGCAGCAAAATATTGAGGTTTTGCGGCTGAAGGAATCGGTTTATGATTTTTACAATCTAATTGAAGAGTTGCCAAATCGCGATCGCATCAATGTCCTATTCGTCCAAGGTTTAGAATATTCACTTTATGAATACGAACAAGAGAAAAAGGATATCGGCTGGGAAAGTAAGGATATTTACTCTTACAGTTGGCGGGGAGTGCCGCCTGTTTTAATTAATTTAAACCAGCAGCGAGAACGATTTCGAGATAATTTTAAAATCTGTTTTGTTTTTCTGTTGCCTAAATTTGCTATTGATTATTTTATTCAGCGGGCGCCGGATTTCTTTGATTGGCGATCGAGTTTATTTAAGTTGTCAATGGATAAAGAACTGCTGCAACTAGAATCAATACTAGCTTGTTTGGAAAGAGGGAAACGAGAAGATTATCTAGCTTTGAATCCCCAAGAACGGAAACGGGAATTGGTGAAAATTCAATCTTTAATTGATGAGGATGGGCAAACATCACAACAACAAGCAGAATTGTTTTATGAACAAGGTTTATTGTATGGCTATGCTGAAGAATATGAAAAGGCGATAGCCTCCTACGACAAAGCCTTAGAATTAAAACCAGATTATCACGACGCCTGGAACAATCGGGGCAATGCACTGGGTAATTTAGGAAGATTGGAAGAAGCGATAGCCTCCTACGACAAAGCCTTAGAATTAAAACCAGATTATCACGAAGCCTGGTACAATCGGGGCATTACACTGGGTAATTTAGGAAGATTGGAAGAAGCGATAGCCTCCTACGACAAAGCCTTAGAATTAAAACCCGATGCTCACGAAGCCTGGTACAATCGGGGCATTGCACTGGGTAATTTAGGAAGATGGAAAGATGCGATATGCTCCTACAACAAAGCCTTAGAAATCAAACCAAATTCATACGAAGCCTGGAACAATCTGGGTCTTGTGCTGGATGATTTAGGAAGCTTAGAAGAAGCGATAGCCTCCTACGACAAAGCCTTAGAATTAAAACCAGATTATCACGACGCCTGGAACAATCGGGGCAATGCACTGGGTAATTTAGGAAGATTGGAAGAAGCGATAGCCTCCTACGACAAATCCTTAGAATTAAAACCCGATTTACACGAAGCCTGGTACAATCGGGGCATTACACTGGGTAATTTAGGAAGATTGAAAGAAGCGATAGCCTCCTACGACAAAGCCTTAGAATTAAAACCCGATTTACACGAAGCCTGGTACAATCGGGGCATTGCACTGGGTAATTTAGGAAGATTGGAAGAAGCGATAGCCTCCTACGACAAAGCCTTAGAATTAAAACCAGATTTACACGAAGCCTGGAACAATCTAGGCATTGCACAGGGTAACTTAGAAAGATTGGAAGAAGCGATAGCCTACTTCGACAAAGCCTTAGAATTAAAACCAGATTATCACGAAGCCTGGTACAATCGGGGCATTACACTGGGTAATTTAGGAAGAGGGGAAGAAGCGATAGCCTCCTACGACAAAGCCTTAGAAATTAAACCAGATAAAGACGAAGCATTTTATAATAAAGCTTGCTGCTATGCGTTACAGAGTCAGATTGACCAAGCCATTCAGAATTTGCAGCAAGCCATCAATCTGAATCCTGACACATACCGAGAAATGGCAAAAAATGACTCTGTTTTTGATAGCATTCGATCGCATACTCGGTTTCAAGCCTTGATTCAAGGATAGATAGTTTGATAGAATAATTAAGAGTGAGGTAAAAGATGACTAAACTAAATGTAACCGTAACTAATGACAGATTACCCGAACTCATTGCCCATGTCGAGGATACTGGGGAACGAATTGTCATAGAACAGGAAGGAAGAGCGATGCTGCTATCATTACTTATGCAGACCTGAAGCGACTGGAAGCACTAGAAGCCACCCTAATTGACAAAGCAAAACTACAAGAATATGAATGGCTAAAAGCTGCGATCGCAAATCCAGCATTTGATTCCCTAAGAGACTCAGCGGAAGATATCTACACTTTAGCTGATGGCTTGGCATTCCACAACCCTGAATGGATTAAAAGAGTAGCGATAGATCCTAATTTTGGTTCGATACTCGACCCAGAAGAAGACATTTATAGCATAGCTGACGGTAAACCATTCCATGACCAATGGTAAGATATTCCTAGTACCGTTTCCCTATTAGGTAGGTGAAAATAGACAGCAATTTATACACTTAAATCTCCGTCGATTTCCTTTGAGAATTACTTCTTTATCACATATAGGCAAATCTCTAACTAAGTGTCCTTGATTCTGATGAAGACGATGGCTAGTTTGACCGCAGCGTGGGCAAATCGCTGTTTTCTTTGATAATTTAACGGTGAAAATTAATGTTTCTGCCGTTTGTTTTTCATTTTATACTATTACCCTAGGTAAATATAGTATATTGTCATTAACCTCTTCATAATTTATTTTCTCACACTTTTTCTGCACATTCCATTAACATTTGAGCAGCGGTAAGTATCGAAGACCCGACGTATTTTCTATGTTTACTTATTTTAACAGAGTTGGGTTTTTTCTCACCTACTTAGGGCTTGCTGAATATATCGATGGCACTTGACGTAGCCTGGGTTATGCGCTCGCGAGAGCGAGGGTAAA